>CAJXMS010000309.1 GCA_913056475.1 uncultured Bacteroidota bacterium | reverse complement strand
CCTTTAGGCCTGAAGAGCTAAACCATATCCAGCGTATTACCGCAAGCTTGCCAAAAATTAACCTATTGCTTAATTTTGCCCATGAAAAGAAAGGCTTTCTTGTACCGTAAATCAGAGGATGGAAAGCGCGCGTTTTATCTGGATGAGCAGATGGCGGAGGGGCTTATAGGCTTCCTTAAAGCCGATCGTAAGCGGGCAAAGAAGTTTGCCGATAGGCTTCGTTTCATCCTGGCCGGGCATACCACGCGTGATATTTATGAACAAGAGAACATAGAAAAGGGCTGTGAACAGGTGTATGCCATCAAAATGTTTAAAAGAGGACAGAACACCCGCATCTATTGCCAGCAGTTTTACCATGATGATACAGAAGCGCTGGTAATTGTCGCAGCAGAACTTTTGCCCAAAAAGAAAAGTCAGAAGCTTACGCAAAAAGAAAAATCCATTATCCGGCGGGTGGCCGGATTCACCTATCAACTAACTGATGATGAGTAAGAAAACGCTTAAGCGTCAATTTGATTCACTCCTGAATTTTGAGAATGAAGAAGAGCGCCTGGAGCAGGAGGCGGGTTTGCTGGCCATGCAGTTTCTGAGCCGGGTCGATCAGGAAATGGCCCGTCGCGGAATAAGTAAAAAGGCACTGGCAGAACAGGTCCATACGTCGCCAGCATTTATTACCCAGCTTTTCCGGGGCGATCGCAAGCCCAGTTGGACTATGCTGGCCAAAATGAAGGAGGCCCTGGATCTAGATTTCGTGGTATTAACCAGGGAAGAGGAGCAAGGGGCGCTACGTAGGGAGCTCCTGGAATACCACCGCCGGTGGACCAAATCCCCTTACCAGTTGCAAAATACCAGCGATGATGCCGATCCGACCAGTCTGCTGGAAGTGGTTCATGATGCCAACAAAGATTTTGCCCTCGCCGGATGAAAGCAAAACCCTCTCCCTTACGCCTAAAGCATTTTGAGCTAGTTGAATCGCAGTTCAAATTTATCGTTCCTCAAGAAGAGGAGATTGACGATGTGGGCCACCTTTTTGATAACTACCCCTTAGAAGTGGACTTTTCTCATCAAGACCTGGAAGAAGGTCTTATTCAGGTAAGCTGCCACGTAAAGGTCAATAAAGCCCGCTCGCCATTGCCCGGTTATTCCATGCTGGCGGCTGCTATAGGCGTCTTTGAAATTCAAGTTGCGGAAGAGCTCGATGCAAGTAAACTTGGAAACCTGAAGTTTTATTCCACGCTGAATATGATGATCAACAACCTCCGCAATATTATTTTTCAGCAGAGCAATCTCGGCCCCATGAAAGGATACCTGCTTCCGCCTATCGATGTGCTGGATCTTTTTGCCAAAAAGCACAAACAGCAGAAGCGCCAGCAGCGTAAAAAACAGTAATGCAGGCCTTGAGCTACGCCTTTCACGGAAAGCTGGACCAGGGCAAGGCGGGCTTGGATGCCATCCTATTTCACTAAGGAAAAAAAATATTCCTTGCCCAGGGGCGGTTTGATTAGACACCCCGCGGCTTAAGGCATCCTTCTCCGGTCGCAAATGGTTCCCGCCGCTTAGAGCGCTTCTTCCCGCAAATTTTCGGCGCCTCGTATTTAATAAGGATCACCGCCGCTGGAGCGTCACTCCGGCCTGTCTAAGCTTGGCGTGGGCCCGGTAGTTTTTCACCAGGGCCACAATGGAGAGGACGCCGGAGGTGGATCAGCTGATGGCGGGGATTAGGAGGGAGGAAGAGCCGGTTCCGGCGGTGGCCGCTACAATCCCGTTTAGGACCGTCCCGGCTACGGCCACGATCCCGGCGGTAAGGTAAAGGTTCATGGCCTGCTTTCTTAAGGTGCCCGCTTCAAACAAGAAATGACCCGCCTTTTCTTGCTTACCGTCAAATTGGTATTGATAAGCAAAGTTTACGCGGCCCGCATTGGCTTTTCCCTGGGTATAACCCGCTACTATGGTGGCTTTTTCCTTTTTGGTGACGTCCCGGTAAAGGCTTACGTTATATTGAGTCGCTGAGGAACCGGAGAAGACCTGGAGTTCCGCCAGGTGCCCGATCTTCTCGCCCTTGAGGACGATGGTATCGTCAAACTGATTGAGGTTGGCTTTTAGGGGGTTTTGCCCGGAGAGGGCGGTGGTGGTGAGCAGCACAGTGGCTGCGGCGATTAGCTTTTTCATGGTTTTGGGTATTTAAGGGGCCAAAACTGGGAGCGGCTATGGACAAATACTGTCTAAGCGAAAAAAAATTGCCGCGTTGTTAGATGCCGGCGTTTTGGTACCCTTATAGCAAGCGAATCCAGGCCGCGGCGGTTAAGTTGTTGAATCGTTGAACTGTTGAATTGGTGAGGGGAGCGTGTTGAATTGTCGAATCGTTGAACTGTTGAACTGGGTAACTGATGAGGGTGCAGACCTTAGACCTTAGATCGCTGCGCTTTTGGATATTAGACAAGAAAGGTGGGCTTACTGCAGTATGGAAGGTCATACACCCAAGGCATGAAGGGGGCTTTACGTCTTAAATAGCATCCCCCGCTGGCCTGAAGGGCCGCTTAAAGCCGAAAACGTACCGGGAGTAGAAAACTATTAATCGGAGGGTTGGACTTTGCACAGCATTAGGCGGTCCGGTGGGCGGAATTGCGTCGGCGACTAAGAAGGCATTTCGGTAATGTCCTAG
>CAJXMS010000308.1 GCA_913056475.1 uncultured Bacteroidota bacterium | reverse complement strand
TCGTTGGGGGCGGTGAGGTCCGTCGGGACGGCGTGGATCGTCCCCGGTGCGTCGAGGCCGGCGGCTTTTTCCACCGTTTCGTCCAGGCTGAGGTCCGATATACCGCCGGCCGCATTGAAATGTCCTCCTCCCTGGAAGTTTTGGCGGGCAAACTGGTTGACATCAAAATCACTCTTACTGCGAAAACTCATTTTTACCCGGCCTTCCCAGGGATAGCAAAAGGCGCTTAACTCGATGCCGGCCAGGGAGAGACCGTAATTTACAAAGCCTTCGGTGTCTCCTTTCTCAAAGGGAATTTCCATCAGGTCTTTTTCGCTAAGGTAGAGGATCACGGCGTGGCGGTTTTCCAGGAGGCGCATATTATCCAGGGCGCGGCCCAGGAGCTTGAAACGCTCGGGGCGGTTGCTATCGTATATCCGGGAGGCCACCACATGAGGACGCACGCCTACCGTCAGGAGATGGGCTACCGCCTGGTGGGTTTTGGGCCGGGTGCTGCTGAAGCGAAAATTGCCCGTATCGGTAGCTATGCCGGCGTAGAGGGCCTCGCCGATGTCCCGGTCCAGATAGCGTTCCCAGCCCATGGCCAGAGCCCAGTGGTACACCATTTCGCAAGTGCTGCTCATTTCGTGGTCTGAGTACAGCGCCTCGGCGAAGTGTTCCGGTTGGCGATGATGATCGATCACTATCCGGGGCACTTCCAGTTTTTGTAAGTCTTCTTCCAGGGGGCCGGAGCGGTAAAGGGCATTGTAATCAAGATGGAGGGTAAGCTGAGCTTCTCGCAGGATGGCTCGCGCCTTTTCCGGGGATTCTTCAAAGCGGATCACCTCTTCATTGCCTTTGATCCAGTGCAAATTGGCGGCGTAGCGATTGGGCACGATCACCGTAGCTTCCTTCCCCTGGTGCCTTAGCAGAGCGGCGGCGGCTAGTGCGCTGCCCATGGCATCTCCATCGGGGTTAAGGTGATTGGTCACCACTATTTTTTGGGCCGATGAAAGCAGATGCTGGGCTTGCGATAGGAAAGAAGGAGGCACGCTCATGGGGAGAATTGCTAAATTAGGACGGAAACACATTTGGCCGCCAGGCCGGCAAAAAAGGGCTACTCGCCGGCCTGCTGCATCCGGTTGGGCCGGGAGCGCCTTCTTTGGTAAAGTTCAAAGCGGGTAGGCTCGGCCTGGGGGGGCCAGTAATTATCATCCCGGTCTGTGTCAGCCGTTTCCCGAAAAGGATCCAGCTCTATCTGTTTCAGCTCCTTTTCGAAGGCGTATACCTTGGTAAAAGCCTGTTCGTTTTTCAACCAGATTTGGGCGGGCGCCCGTTTTATCACGGTACTGCCGTCTTGGAAAGTGAATTTGAGGATGATGGGCATGACCAGGCCGCCTTGATTTTCAAAGTCTACTTCGTAAAAATTATAGTCTTCCTCGATCAGTTTCTTTTCTTCATCGCTCAGCTTGTTTCGGTAACGTTCGTACTGCTCGCGGTCTACTTCCAGCACGGTGTAGGGATCTACCCGATTATAAAAATCCAGTACTTCCGGATGGGCATCGGAATAGCGCTGGCCCGCCAGGGCGGTGTCGTTGCGGAGGTCGCCGATGAAGTCTTTGTCAGCTTCCTGGCGTTGGCGCGGCTTTACTTTATCGGGATCTTTGGAGCTAAGCTTGTAGCGGCGTACATCGGTGAGGGCTATGTCCACGTGCTGGGTGGTGTAAAACCAGCCGCGGAAAAACCAGTCCAGGTCGGTAGCGGAGGCATCTTCCATGGTTCGGAAGAAATCAGCCGGGGTGGGGTGCTTAAATTTCCAGCGCTGGGCGTAGGTTTTAAAGGCCATGTCAAAGAGTTCCCGGCCCATCACCGTTTCGCGCAAGATATTAAGCGCGGTGGCCGGTTTGCCGTAGGCATTATTGCCAAACTGGAGGATGCTTTCCGAATTGGTCATAATGGGCATCATATCTTCGGGCTCGGAACGCATGTAGTCCACAATTTTATAGGCGGGTCCACGCCTACTGGGGTAGCCGGGCTCCCATTCCTGCTCGGCCAGGTACTGTACGAAGGTGTTGAGGCCTTCGTCCATCCAGGTCCACTGCCGCTCGTCGCTATTTACGATCATGGGGAAAAAGTTGTGCCCTACTTCGTGAATAATCACGCTGATAAGGCCGTACTTGGTCCGGCGGCTGTAGGTTCCGTCCGGCTCAGGCCGCCCGCCGTTAAAGCAAATCATAGGATATTCCATACCGATACGGTCGGTATGGACACTAATGGCCTTGTGGTAGGGATAATCAAAGGTGTACTTGCTGTACACTTTTAAGGTGTGGGCCACCGATCGGGTGGAATAGCGCTCCCAGAGCGGATTTCCTTCCTTGGGGTAATAGCTCACGGCCATCACCGTGTCATCGCCTAAAGGCACCCCCATGGCATCCCAAATAAATTTGCGGGAGGAGGCAAAGGCAAAGTCGCGGACGTTTTGGGCCTTGAAGTGCCAGGTTTTGGTTTCATCCGTCCCGCGTTTTTCGTTTTGGCGGGCTTCTTTGGGGGTTACGATCAGGACGGGATCTTCGGTGCTTTGACGCGCCTTTTTTAGCCGGTTGCGCTGCTCTCCGGTAAGTACTTCATCGGGGTTTTGCAGCTGGCCGGTAGCGCCCAGAATATGATCGGCGGGGGGGGGGATCTTCACGTC
>CAJXMS010000307.1 GCA_913056475.1 uncultured Bacteroidota bacterium | reverse complement strand
GGCCAGGTAATCGCCTACGGTGTAGGGGATTACGAAATAGCCATCGGCCAGCCCTTGCATGAGGGCGAAGACCCCCAGGCGGTTGGCCCCGTGATCGGAAAAATTGGCTTCCCCCAGGGCATACAAGCCGGGAACAGCCGTCATGAGGTTATAATCTACCCAGAGCCCGCCCATGGTATAATGCACCGCCGGGAATATTTTCATGGGCGTGTAGTAGGGATTGTCGTCGGTAATTTTCTGGTACATCTCAAAGAGGTTACCATACTTGGCGGCCACCACTTTCTCGCCCAGTTCGGTAATTTTTTCCTGGCTGGGATTGTCGATCCCTTTCACGTTGGCCTCGGTTTTACCGTAGCGCTCGATGGCCGCGGCAAAGTCCAGAAACACCGCCTGGCCGGTCTGATTCACGCCAAAGCCCTCGTCGCAGCGCTCTTTGGCGGCGCGAGAGGCCACATCGCGGGGCACCAGGTTACCAAAGGCCGGATAGCGGCGCTCCAGGTAGTAGTCGCGTTTTTCTTCCGGCAGGTCGGTGGGTTTAAGCTCTCCCTTTTGGATGGCTTCCGCGTCTTTGCGGTCTTTAGGCACCCATATCCGTCCGTCATTGCGCAGCGACTCACTCATCAGGGTGAGCTTGCTCTGATGTTCCCCCGAAACGGGTATGCAAGTGGGGTGAATTTGGGTATAGCAGGGATTGGCGAAATGGGCCCCTCGCCGGTGGGCCCGCCACGCGGCCGATCCGTTGGACCCCATGGCATTGGTAGAAAGGAAAAATACGTTGCCATAACCTCCACTGCAGAGCAGGACTGCATGGGCGCCGTGGCGCTCTATTTCGCCCGTTACCAGGTTTTTGGCAATAATGCCGCGGGCCTTGCCGTCTACCTTCACTACGTCCATCATTTCGTGACGATTGTAGAGCTGCACCTTGCCTTTGGCTATTTGGCGGCTCAAGGCGGAATAGGCGCCCAGGAGGAGCTGCTGCCCGGTTTGTCCTTTGGCGTAAAAAGTCCGGCTTACCTGTACGCCCCCAAAGGAGCGATTGTCCAGCGTGCCGCCGTATTCGCGGGCAAAGGGTACGCCCTGCGCCACGGCCTGGTCGATGATATTGGTACTCACCTCGGCCAGGCGGTACACATTGGCCTCCCGGGAACGGTAATCACCGCCCTTGATGGTGTCGTAAAAGAGGCGGTACACGGAGTCGCCGTCGTTCTGATAATTCTTGGCCGCATTGATGCCGCCCTGGGCCGCAATGGAATGCGCCCGGCGGGGCGAATCCTGAAAGCAGAAGGACTTCACATTGTAGCCCATCTCGGCCAGGGAGGCCGCCGCAGAGCTACCAGCCAGGCCGGTACCTACCACGATGATGTCGATGTTTCGTTTATTGGCGGGATTTACCAGCCGGATATTGTTCTTGTGATTGTTCCACTTTTCTTCCAGGGAACCGGCGGGAATTTTCGAATCAAGCTTCATAAATCTTTCTTTTCTTAATTACAGTTGCGCTAGGTAGTGATACACGGCAATGAAGATAAAGCCGGCTGGGATGAAGATGGCGTAGAACTTCCCAAACTTCTGGACCGCCTGCGTAAGGCCGGGACGCCGCCAGCCCATGGACTGGAAAGAGGACTGAAACCCGTGCCAGAGGTGCAGGGATAGAAAAATAAAAGCCAAAACATAGACGGCCACACGTAAGGGATTCTCAAAAAGATGTAACACCTCACCGTAGTAACGGTTCGGATCAGCGGGATTGCTTTCCACGTACTTGTAGATCATCTCGGGGATCCAGAAGTCGCTAAAGTGGAAACCCAGGAAAAAAAGGATGAATAGCCCGCTGTAGATCATATTGCGGGAAGTCCAGCTGGAATGGGCGTTGCCTTTATACTGCGCGTAGCCCACCGGGCGCGCCTTACGATTGCGATAGGTGAGGATAAAGCCCAGGGCAAAATGCACCACTACCCCGAGCATGAGGACCGGCTGCAAGAGAAACTGTACCACCGGATTGGTGCCCATGAAGTGGGAAAGCTCATTAAAAACTTCGGCACTGAATACCGAGGTAACGTTGATGGTAAAGTGCTGCACCAGGAACACCATCAGGAAGAGGGCCGAAAGCGCCATGGTAACTTTCCGGGCGATGGATGTTTTAAGAGGGCCAATGGTACTTGCCATAGGAAGGAGCTATTTTATAAAGATGATGGCAAAATTAGGCCTTAGAAAGCCTTAGCTCAACCCCCGGCCCCATTTATTGTGTCTATGAGCGGTAAGGGGCCGCTCGGCATCCCTGCTAGCTTCGCTGCGCCGGGCCATTTTAAAAACTGTTAATCAGCTATTTACACTCCCGTACCAAGCGCAAAACGGGGAAGCGCCCCCGGAAGTAGCTCGTCCAATTTAGAACTATTCCAGCCGTTGTCCCTGCTTATAAAGAACGCCCTGGCTTCCCGGTGGGCGCGGTTCACATTTGGCCGGCAGGCCCTAACATAAAAAGCTAAGTGCCCGCCTGGGCGGCGCGGAGGAGCTGCCGCAGATCGGCGCTGTGGTGGATGCGGGAAGCAAGCTCGCTTATGGGCAGGCGCTCCTGCTCCATGCTGTCGCGGTGGCGGAGGGTTACGGTGTCGTCGTCCAGCGTCTGGTGGTCTATGGTCACGCAGAGGGGAGTGCCCACCGCATCGTGGCGGCGGTAGCGCTTGCC
>CAJXMS010000306.1 GCA_913056475.1 uncultured Bacteroidota bacterium | reverse complement strand
AGGGCGAATGCCCGGTGGGAGGCCGGCGCAAAGGGGGCCTCAGGGCCGGTAAAGGTGCTGCGCCTGGCCGCGATTTAGGTTTACCTGTACCTCGGGGCCGCGGTAGGGGAGGCGAGATAGGTCGATGCAGGTGGTGTCGCGCAGGAGCATGTCGCAGAGGCCGGCTTCCTGGACGGTGAGCAGTAGGCTAAGGGGGAAGCTGCGCTTGCCCTGGGCGGAAGGGCTTTGGCGGAAGAGCTGGTAGCTGCCTTTTTGGCAACCGCTGTAGTGGAAGGCGATGGTAAGGAGGGAATCCCGTAAAAAGCTGGTATCAATAAAGGTGGCGCTGGCGGAGGCGGGGGGCCTTTCGGCTTTTTCGGGAATGTTCAGGCAGGGCTTGGAAGGGGCGTAGGAGGGCTCATCGGAAGATAAAGATACTTGTGCGCGCGCGGTGGATGTAAGCGCGTCATTATCCTTGGGGGCGCTTGCAGCGGACTGCGGACCTCCCCCGCATTGGCTGAAAGCCAACAAAAGCGTAAGTAAAACCAGCGGGCGGTAGGGTAAATGAATAATGGGCATGGAGGGAGGCTTAGGAAAGGAGTTTTTGGCGGAGGAGGAACTCCAGCTGTTCGTTGGCTCGCTCGAGCTTACGCACCAGTTCTTTGTTTTCGCGGCGGAGGGTAAATACTTCAAAAGCAGCCATGATAGTGGCTTTGAGGTCTTCGTACTGCCAGGGTTTATTGAGGTAGCGGTATACCTGGCCCTTGTTGATGGCATCGATCACGGCGGTGATGTCGCTGTAGCCCGTGATGAGGATGCGCATGGGCTCGGGATTGATTTTTTGGACTTCGACGAGGAACTCAATACCGGTCATCTCGGGCATGCGCTGGTCGGTGAGAATGATATTGAGATCTTCTTTTTTAAATATTTCCAATCCTTCTGGTCCGGATTCTGCAGTAAAAAGCGTAAAATCCCTACGAAATGTGGCTTTGAAGGAGCGCAAATTATGCACTTCATCGTCTACATACAGAACTTTTACTTCTTTGCTCATGGTAAAGCCGCTCTAAATTTTGGTCAAAGTAAGTTAATTTTTCAAACATTGCTTAATTTGGCGCTTGCAAAAGGGGTTAACAACTATGCAAAATTCTGCAAGCGATCTATTTTCCACTTTCAAAAAACTCTCAAAGCCGGACGATAAAAGTTATGAGCCTGTGGTTTATGATGCTACAAAGGTAGCATCCCGGGCGGAATTGGAGGGACAATTGAAAGACTTAAATTACGAAGTAAGTTATCATGATACCATTGAAAGTCAAATAAAAGAACTCTTTAAAATAAGAAATCCACGGCAGCGCTTAGGGGAAGATGATCTGCGGGCGCATTACCAGGAGTGGAAGAGGAAGTATGATCCAACCCAATACGGCTGTTATGTATACTATCCCTGGCGGCGCCGGCTGGTGCACATGGTGGGCGAGCAAGAATTTATAGAACTCCGCACGGCGCGCAACAAATACAAGATCACGCAGGAGGAGCAGGATACCCTGGCCACGAAGAAGGTGGGGGTGATCGGTCTTTCGGTGGGCCAGAGTGTATCGCTAACTATGGCCATGGAGCGGGTTTTTGGGTGCATTCGCCTGGCAGATTTTGACGAACTGGAGCTTTCCAATATGAACCGGATCCGCACCGGGGTGTACAACCTGGGCTTGCCCAAAACGGTGATCGTGGCCCGGGAAATAGCGGAAATAGATCCTTTCTTGGAGGTGGAGCTCTTTCCGGAAGGCATCACCGAGGCCAATATCGATGCCTTTCTGGGGACAGGGGAGCAAGCACTGGACGTGCTGGTAGAGGAATGTGACTCGCTGGATGTAAAAATAATGGCCCGGGAAAAGGCGCGGGCCCGCCGCATTCCGGTGCTCATGGATACCAGTGATCGGGGCATGCTGGACATTGAACGCTTTGACCGGGAGCCGGAGCGGCCATTGCTGCATGGGAGGGTAGGGGCTAAGAGCTACGAGGACTTAAAGTCACTCAGCAACGAGGAAAAAGTTCCCTTCGTGCTAGATATAGTAGGAGTAGATCAAATGTCTCCAAGGCTGAAAGCTTCCATGTTGGAAGTCAGACAAAGCCTCAGTTCATGGCCACAGCTGGGTGGAGAAGTTTCCCTTGGAGGAGCGCTAACAACTACATTTTTACGTGAAATTCTATTAGAACGTCAAGATGTAGCCTCGGGCCGGCATTATTTTGACCCACTAACGGAAAAGCTAGAGAAAGGTGATACCAATCGCATCAAAGCCTATGAAGAAGAAAAGCCTGAAGAACTAGAGGCTTTGAGGGCCGAAAGAAACTCCTTTACAGGCAAAAATGGAGATGCACTAAAAGACAATGAGGTAAATGAGATAATAGAGGCGGCCCGTTGGGCGCCATCTGCTGGGAATATTCAGCCATGGAGACTTTCATTTTATAATAACTTGCTTTATATCTTTTATGATCCCCAGAAATCTAACTTCTATGGTGACTTCAAAAGAAGTATTTCTTCTCTTTCAATAGGTTTCATGCTGGAAAATATTAAGCAAATAAGCAAGACCCTTTGTTTGGATTTAGAGGAGCTTGAAATTCCCAAATCTAGTCGATTTATTTGTAAGGTAATTGCATTTCATAGGAAGGGAAAAGCATCAAAGGAAAATGATGAGAGCTTAAAGGATTTTATCTTTTC
>CAJXMS010000305.1 GCA_913056475.1 uncultured Bacteroidota bacterium | reverse complement strand
ACCAGGAGCGGCTTAAGAGGCGGAATTTTTTTTTTCGCACTCCATTAAACTGTTTACGTGCTATTTGTGGAAAGGCAATCCCATCCTGATCTGAATAAGGATGTGCCTTCCTGCTGGTGCTGGTGCTCGCCCAAGACGCTTTAAACGCAATAGAAGTGCAGCTTTTGGCAGCGTCTGGCCTGCTATTCCTATTTATCAGCCGGAGGGAACGTCTTACCAGGAAAGTTAAGCGGCCTAATCTCAACCTGGTCATTTATCCCCTTGGGGAGCCGGCGCCCCCGCTCGCCTTTAACCACATTTGGCCGCAGGCCAAACCCTTGCAAAATCGCACCTTTGATCCCTGTAAATGGTTTTGCCTTATGGATTATCTGCAGCGCAGCGACGAATGGATCCCCAAGCTGGGATTTGGTACTTCCAACCTGAAAGGCAAAGAAGCGGAGGGGGCCGTGGAATTTGCGCTGGATGTGGGCTATCGCCACTTTGATACGGCGAGTGCCTACAAAAATGAACAGGACATAGGTCCGGTACTGAGCCGCACCGAAGTGTCCCGGGAGCGGCTTTTTATCACCACCAAGGTGTGGGGAACCGACCTAAGCCGGGACCGCTTTCTGCCCTCCGTGGAAGAAAGCCTACGCAATCTGCAGCTCGACTATGTGGACCTCCTGCTCATCCACTGGCCCCACCAGGAAGTGCCCCTGGAAGAGGCGCTGGAACAGCTTCAGGAGGCTCAGCACCGGCAGTACGCCCGCCTCATCGGGGTGAGCAACTTTACCATTAAATTACTGGAAGAAACCCGTCGCCTGGGCGCCCCCATCGTGTGCAACCAATTTGAGTACCACCCCTTCCTGGATCAGCGCAAGCTGCGGAAAGCCAGCCGTGATATGGGGCTTTTCGTGACCGCCTACAGTCCCATAGCGCAGGGCATGGTAGGTGACGAACCGGAAGTTCAGGACATAGCGGCTACCCACAAAGTGCGCCCTACGCAGGTGGCCCTGCGCTGGCTGGTCCAGCAGGAGGAGGTGGTGGCCATTCCCAAGTCAGCAAAGCTGCGCCGCATCCGGGAAAACTTTGACGTATTTAATTTTTCTCTAAGCCCGGAAGAAATGGAACGCATCAGCGCGCTCCGGGTGCGCGGCCTGCGCCTGATCGACCCAAAATTTGCCCCCCAATGGGATTAGCATCTCAGGACCCCCTCCCTTTAAGTTATTTTCAACAATCCGACGTGGTAGCCCTGGCCCGCGACTTACTGGGGCGCTACCTGCTTACGGAAATAGATGGCCAGCGCACCCTTGGCCGCATTACCGAAACCGAAGCCTATGCTGGCCACGGCGATAAAGCCTGCCACGCTCATATGCAACGCAAAACCAAGCGCAACCAGATCATGTACGCCACCGGCGGACATGCCTACGTGTATCTGTGCTACGGCATCCATCACCTCTTTAACATTGTAACCAACCAAGAAGGAGAAGCCGACGCCGTGCTACTGCGGGCGGTGGAGCCCCTGGAGGGTACCGGCTATATGCTGGAAAGAAGAGGCCTGAAGGACCCCCTGCCGCGGCTTACCGCAGGCCCCGGAAACATGAGTAAAGCCCTGGGCATTACCACGGCACTTTACGGGCGCCTGCTTGACACGCCCGAGCTCCAGGTGCAAGCGGGCGCGCCGCTCCCCGATGAACAGGTAGCGACCGCCCCGCGAGTAGGAATAGACTATGCCGGGGAGGATGCTCAGCTGCCCTGGCGCTTTTACGAGCGCCACCAGCGCTACGTAAGTAAAAAGTGAGCCAGCACACCTATCAGAATCCGCCGTGGATGCTATATTTGCAGGCCAGTTTGTAAATAGTCTAAATAAACCCTTAGAGCATGACCAAGAAGATAGGGATATGGATGATGGCCCTCGGCCTACTGGCGCTACCTGCGCAGGCCGGGGCAGATGCCAATGCACGCATGATGGTCCACCTGCTCGATTACCTAGCGGTAGATTACAGCATGGCCGTAGACCAGGGCCAAATAATAAGCGAGGCAGAGTACGCCGAAATGCAAGAATTCTCCCTGACCATCCGGGAGATGACCGCTGCCTCGGGAGGAGATATCCAAAGCGACGCTGCGCTGCTTCAGGAGCTGGTTGCTAAAAAAGCCCCGCGCACCAAAATAGCCAGCGTAGCCAATTCGCTCAAGCAAAAGATCATTAACCATTATGATCTGGAAGTGGGCCCCAAGCGCTGGCCCGAAATCCAAAACGGCGCTGAACTTTACAAACTGCACTGTCAGGCTTGTCACGGCCCGCAGGGCAAAGGAAAAGGAGCAATGGCGGACGGGCTGGAACCGGCCCCGACCAATTTTCATGCTCCCGACAAGGCCCAGGGGCTTTCCCCTTTTCAAGCCTATAACACCATCCGCCTGGGAGTAGAAGGCACCTCCATGCGGGCTTTTGACGAATTGAGTGATGATGAGGTATGGGACCTGGCCTTTTACGTCATTAGCATGCAGTACCGGGACGAGCTTCCTTTTGCCGCCGCGGAAGCGCCCCGCCCCGAAACCCCCTTGAAACTGTCGCAACTGGCCTCGCTTGACAATAAGGAGCTTCAAGAAAAGCTTAAGCTGGAAGCCGGTGCCCCTCTGCTGGCCGCCCTACGGCTCTACCCCACCGAAGTAGGACGTCGCCCCGGAGATGCCTACATCGCCAAAGCCATCGACCTGATGGACGAGGCG
>CAJXMS010000304.1 GCA_913056475.1 uncultured Bacteroidota bacterium | reverse complement strand
AAGCGGGCCGCCGCATTCGGTTCATTTTGTAGGCCATTATATCAAGAAAAAAACGGGTATTAAGTGGATAGCCGACTTCCGCGACCCCTGGACCCAAATTTATTATTACGAAGCTTTTCCGCCCGGCGCCCTGGCCGGCTGGTTCAACCGGCGGCTCGAAAGCAAAGTGGTCCGGAGTGCTGACAAGCTCGTCGTGGTCAATCGCGGCTTTTTCCCTCAGCCGGAAGCAGCCCAACGTGAAACGGTGATCCCCAATGGTTACGACCCCCGTGACTTCGCCGGTAGCACATTTGGCCGGAGGCCAAAAGAAAACCCGGACGCCCTGGAACTGAAATACATCGGAACCCTGAAAATGAACCAACTTGCGCCCGGATTTCTCCAGGCGCTGGAAAGGCTGTATGCAGAAAGAAAAAACTTGAGACGCCAGCCCTCCTTTGAATTTGTGGGGGTGGTGGATTCCCAGTATCAGCAACTATTGGAAGATGCGGCTCCCGGTTTTTCGATGCGATTTCCCGGCCGCGTAGGGCACCGGGAAGCCATTGCCAAAATGCAGGCGGCCGATGTGCTTCTGCTTTTTATTGGCAAAGCGGCCCGCAGTAAGTCGGTGTACAGTACCAAGCTCTTTGAATACCTGCGCACGGGCCACCCTATTGTGGCCATGGCCCATGAGGACGGCGCCGCCGCGGAAGTGATCCAAGCCTGTGAGGCCGGTTTTTGTGCCGGGCATGAAGCCGGAGAAGCTACTTATCAATACCTGCGCAAGCTCCTTACCAGCGAACAGCTCCCGGAAGGAGCTCGTATGGAAAAAATCAAAAAGTATAGCTTTGAGACCTTAGCTGCCCAGCTGAATGAGGTGCTCCTAAAGGACTTAACGCCCCGCAAATGACCCATTTAAGTAAACTGGCCGCCGAACGATCAGGCGCCTTCAAAAAAGACCCCCGGGAAGAACAGTTTCTGGACCGGATGAATGAGGCGCTTGCTCCCCTGGATGCCGAAGAGTACCAAGACTACCCCCTCGCGCATCCTTTCTTTTTTGTGATAGGCTTGCCCCGCTCGGGAACTACCTTTACTACCCAGTTTTTGGCCAAAGCCTTTGATCTAAGTTATGTTAATAATCTGGCCGCCCGCTTTTACCGGGCGCCCCTGCAAGGGATACGGCTGGCGGAAGCCACCCTGGGTTCGGCCATTGAGCCTTCCTTTAGCAGTAATTATGCCCTTACCCATAACCTGGGCGACATCCACGAGTTTGGTTATTTCTGGCGGCACTGGCTCTACAAAGGAGACCTGGCCGCTATGGAACGCCTGAAGGAAGATGAAGCCCGCATCGACTGGGCCGGCCTGCGGCGCTGCCTGAGCTCCTTACAGCACCACTGGGGCAACGCCTCTGTGTTCAAAAACATTTTTGGGTCATATCATTTGCCCCGGCTGATGGAGGCGCTGGATCAGAAAGTGATGGTGGTGTACATCGAGCGGGATGAACTAGATACCGCTGTATCCATCTACAAAGCCCGGGAAAAATATTATGGCCCGGAAAATCTGGAAAAGTGGTGGAGCTACACCCCGCCGGAGGTGAATGAATTGCTTGATAAAGACGTCTACGATCAAATAGCGGGGCAAATCACCTACCTTAAGCGCTTTTATCAAAAGAGCTTAAATGCCCTGCCGCCTCGCCAGGTGATACGTTTGAATTATGCGCAGCTCATGCAAGATCCTCATGGTATAGCCCAGGGCATCGCCAAACAAACCAAAAAAGCCCTGGAATACACCCTGCGCATGAACCCTGCGCTCCCTAAAGCCTTTGAGCAGCGCACGCACCAAGAAGACCTGGCGCTAAGAGAGCGCCTCCAGCAAAGCCTCCAAGAAATGCCAAAACTACCTTCATGATCCTGAGTGTCCACCAACCCAATTTTGCCCCCTGGCTGGGCTATTTTCATAAAATGAAGCAATCCGATGTGTTTGTATTTATGGATACCGTCCAATTTGTGAAAAGGCATATTTGCAATAGGCAAAAAATAAAGAATTCACAGGGTGAAGCGCAGTGGACCACCGTGCCCGTGAGCAGTAAGAAAGGCCAGGAAGTGAGCTTTCTGGAGCTCGAGGTAAACTATGAGCAGAAGTGGCAGGACAAGATGGTCAATACCCTGCGTCACGCTTACGGAAAAGCGCCTTATTTCCATACCTACTTTCCCCGGGTAGAAGAGCTCATCCGGACGGCGTTTCCCAACCTGGCCGAGCTGAACATAGCCTGGATCACTTTTCTGGCCCGTCACTTTGAAGTGCACCCCCGGTTGGAAAGAATGAGTGACATCCCGGGTGAACTGGGCAACAAAAGTGAACAGATCATTAATATTTGTAAACATTATGGAGCTGATGTTTACTTATCGGGTCAGGGAGCAAAAAGTTATAACGATGATGATGCCTACCAGGCGGCCGGTATCGAACTTCAATATACAAACTTTAAGCATCCCGAATATCCGCAAATAGGCACTACTTTCCTATCTCACCTTTCCGGATTGGATTTGCTTTTCAACTGCGGCCCGGAAAGCCCGGCGTATATTTAAAGCTGAAAAAAACCATTCCCGGTGAGCCTCACCGAACTACTTCTTTACCTCCTGGGCGGCTTCCTGGCCGGGATGATCAATACCCTGGCGGGCAATGGCTCCGCCATTACGCTCAGTCTGCTCATCTTCAGCGGCATGCCCGCCCCCGTG
>CAJXMS010000303.1 GCA_913056475.1 uncultured Bacteroidota bacterium | reverse complement strand
CGGCCTGGGACTAAGCCGTGGGATTACCCCAGCCGCCGCCCTTCAATTCGGGTTTGGCCTGGGCCGCGGCACAGAGCTTCGCGCTTACCTTACCCCCTTCCTAGCCCGTGCTGCACAGGATCAGATCAAGGAACTCGATTTTTCAGGCGAGTGGGCTTACGGTATACAGGCCAAACATGAATTCACCACTTGGTTTCCCCAGCTCCGCCAAAAAGGCTGGCATGCCGCCCTCAGCGGTGGGCTCGGTAGTTACCAGATTAACCTGAGCCCCAAATTTCTGAAGCAGCGCTACCAGGCCCCAATCTCCGATCAGAAAACCTTGGTTTTGGAAAACCAACTAAGCGGGCTTAGTTATCAACTACTGAGTTACGGAGCAGAACTTTGGCTCAGCAAATCCTTTTCATGGCTCGAAATTGCCCTGGTAGGGAGCTACACCGCTACCCAGGCGGCGCTTAACACGCAGGGCCATCTTCAGGTGAGCATTGAAGATCAAAACCAAGCGGAGCCCGGTTCGGAAGTGGTCATGAACGAGGTTTTTGACTTCGAGCGGGAAACAGCCCTCACCGCGGCCGGCATGGCCCTGAAAATAGGCTCCGGCTGGTTCCGCAGCTCCTTAAATTACCGCTACTTTTCTTCTGATGCCCACTTTGCCGCTTTTGGACTCCATTTTCACCTAAAGCAAAAGAAAAAAAAGAACAAAACCAAAAAGCCCGCCACTAATGATCCATCAATATAGAAAGCCCAAAATACATTCTTGTTCTTTAGGCATAAGCTTCTTCCTTGTATCCTTTTTAGTTGGATTAACTTCTTCCTGCGAAACAACGGACCAAGACAAAAAACGAGGTAGTGCAATCCCGTGCTTACTAATCCCTATTTCCGATACCATCAATCGTTGTTATACTTATAGCGACATTGACCAACATGGTGAGCCCTACTCCCCGCCCGGCTCCGTTTACAGGTTTTACGAGTACATAAAGGATTTTAAAGGGAATTTAGAACCATATGAAAGGGCAGTGAGCCCCGTAAGCAAAACTTTCATTGATTTTAGAATGAAAAACCATTGGAGCAACTGGGGTTTTAAACCCAATCTAAAAGCTGAAAAATATGTGATAAGCGGCAGCGGCAAAGTTTGCCGCTTTGATACCTGTGTGGGGTTTATTCAAATCGACTCATCCGACGCGCCTACACCACCTACCGCGATCCACTTAGTATTGGACAGTCTTCGTGATTTCAGCCCAGATCAATCGGGCTTCAAAACAAAAACCTGGGAAGTAGCTCAAATACTTAACGATGATTCGCTTAATGTAGCCCAGTCGGCCTCCTGGGCCTGCTATGCAGACAACCGTTATTCTTTCAATAAGGGTGGAACGTGTGAAATCAAATCCGGTGCCCTTGCCTGCGAACAGGAAGAGCCCAATACCAGCCTCTTTACCAATTACCAGGTGACCAGTGAGTTTTCCAGTCATCAGAACCCTGGTCGCATTCAGCTCGAATTGTATCTTCCCGGCACGGAGGATAAGGTAGATTTTGAGGTAATTCAATCCAGTTTCCAGCAGGTCAAACTGGCCCTCCAAAACGACCGGGGCGAAAAAGCAGTGCTTTACCTAAAGCCCGCCCCTTAAAACTTAGGGGACGCATGTTCCGGTTATCTGTCCCTTTTCTTGGGTGGGATGCCAGGAGAAGATTTCCGTCAGATTGGACAAGCTCAGGGCGCCCCTTCCCTGGTTAGCGCCTCCCCGCGCGGTACGCCGGCCAAACGACCCGCCCGGTACACCCACTCGCCATTTACCACCGTATGGCGCACTTGGCTCTGGAAGCGTTGCCCTTCCAAAGGCGACCAGGCGCACTTATACCTAAGATTGGCAGCCTCTACCGTCCAGGGCCGATCCAGATCTACCAGCGTAAGATCAGCGTAGTAACCTTCCCGGAGATAGCCTCGCTCCGCTATCCCGTAAAGTGCGGCGGGAGCATGGGCCGTCTTTTTTACGATCTGCTCCAGCGAAAGCGCCCCCCGATGATAAAGCTCCAACAGCACCACCAGCGCATGCTGAACCATGGGCGCCCCACTCAAGCTCTCAAAGTAGTTTCCCTCTTTTTCCGGCCAGGCATGCGGGGCATGATCGGTAGTAATCAAGTCTATGCGATCCTCGCGCAAGGCCTGCAGAAGCCCCTGGCGATCTTCCTCCGTCTTAATGGCAGGATTCCACTTAATACGCGCCCCCAGGCGCTGGTAGTCTTGATCGTTAAACCAAAGGTGATGAATAGAGGCTTCTGTGGTAATGCGCTTTTCGACCCCCGGCCGCGCCGGCGCAAAAAGCCGGGCTTCCCGCGCGGTGCTCAGATGGAGGATGTGCAGCCGCCCACCTTCCTCTTCTGCGCGGGCTATCGCTTCGCGTGTAGCCTCATAACAGGCTGCTTCCGAGCGTATAAGCGGATGGCAAGCAAAGGGTACCGCTGGCCCGTACTGCGCCCGGTAGCGCGCCTCATTGGCCCCTACCAGCTGTTCTTTTTCCGCGTGAATGGCCACCGGCACGGAAGAATGCGCCAGTACTTTGGCCAGGCGGTCGGGATGATCGGCCAGCAGGTGGCCGGGCCCCTCAAAGTAGAGGCCATCATCCGTCACCGCCAGCTGGTCACTTAAGTCGTCCGCCAGCACCGCCTCCATATTTTCTCCATTCACCCCCAGTAAAAAGGCATAGTTGGCCCAGGAG
>CAJXMS010000302.1 GCA_913056475.1 uncultured Bacteroidota bacterium | reverse complement strand
CTGTTGAGTAAAGGTAAATTCCTCCAGAAAGCCCCCCGTTTGCGCTTTCTCGTAAGCATGCTCAATATTGGCCAGGCTAATGGATTTAGAGCCATGCTTTACGCGGATCCAATTGGCATTGGGCAGATTTACCCCGATGGGCGTAGCCGGCGTGGTAGCCCCTGCTTCTCCTACCACATTGATCATCCGGTAGGAAACGCCTTTTACATCTTCTTTTTTATGAGCATCTTCGATGGGCGAATTGCGCTCAAAGTAGTCGATATTATCGCTGATCACGGCCATCTTTTCGCTGGCCTCGGGATCTTTTACCTGGACAATGGTTTCATAAGTACCCTTATAACCTAGCGGATCGTGGTATACTTCGATGAAGGAATTGATGTAGTCTACCTCGCTGGCCGTATCTTTTACCCAGGCTATGTTGTAGGCATCCCAGGTATCCAGATCGCCCGTCCGGTAATAATCAATAAGAAGGCCCAGCGCTTTGGCTTGCTGCTCATTTTCAGCCACTTTTTGCGCTTTTTCCAGCCAGTAAATGATCTTTTCAATGGCGGGACCGTAGAGCCCATCTACCTTCCATTTGAGTTCTTTGAGCTGTCCACCTTCTTTTACCAACTTACTGTTGAGGCCATAACTGATGGGCGTATCGTCGCTGTTTTTGCTCTGCGCCGCGTAAAAATTCTCTACCTCTTCCTGGGTCACATCAGGTCCGTAAAAATTGACCGCTGAAGCTTGTACCAGGTCCTTATCGGGATTTTTGCTCACCCCTTTGGCGTCTTTGTCATTAAAGATCACGGCTTTGGCTTCAGGGGAAAGCTTTACTTCATGCGTGGCCAGGAGTTCCTCCAGGTAAGCGGCGTCAAATCCGGGCTTGATCTTCGCGTGGCTGTAGTGGTGGTGAATACCGTTGCTAAACCAAACCCGTTTTACGTAGGTCATAAAAGCCTCCCACTGCGTATCCCCTTCCGCCGGGTTATGATTTTTAACAATTTCTTCCAGGGCCTGGCGAATTTCCAGGTTATGCCGGTACAATTGGTCCCAATAAATATCCCGTCCTTCCAAACCAGCCTGGGTGAGGTAATAAGCCAGTTTTTTCTGGCGGAGGGGTAGCTTTTCCCAGCCGGGCACTTGATAACGAAGGATGCGGAGGTCGGCAAACTGCTCGCTTTGCCATTGGAAATCGTCATTTGACGCTTGCGCGCTGTCTTTCATAAGGTTGTTTTGAGCTTCTGAAGATTCGGATTTGTTACTGTTACAGCCTGCTAATAGCAAGCCTATACCAAGCGCCCAGGCGGCCAGGGCGGTGGTCGGATAAATACATTTCATAGCGTAAGAAGTTTGGTGACGTAAGCCTCAAAGGTAATACACCAAACCGGAGCGCGGCTCGTGATGCAGCTCCGCCTCTTCTTAAAAAACGAATGGAGGCCGCCAGAGCTTAAGGCGTGAGGACAGTTTTTAGGGTCTGTTGGAGCTCCGTTTCTATGGTTTTGCCCTTGTCCTTGGCGTACCATTTTTGCAGCGCCTTATTGATCTCTGCGCCCGACTTTTGCTGGGCCTTGTACTCTTCCAGTAGTTCTTGGGCCGGAATAGGGCGCGGCCCCCAGGTACCCAGGATTTGGGTTTGCTTTTTATCCGTGCGGATAAGTTTCGGGATGCTGCGCCCGCCCCGGGTTAGGAAGGCGTCCATCAGCGCCAGGTTTTCATCCCGGAGCACTATGCCCAGTTCTATTTTTCCTGGCGCGTGCTCCGCCATACGCTGAAACAAGGGTATACTATGGGCCGCATCGCCACACCAACCTTCACTCAGTACCAGCCATTTTTCGGGCTGCGGTAGTTCCTGGAGGGCTTGAAGAAAAGCCGGTTGTGGGGCATAATGCTTGTCCCACTTGTTCATCCGGCTCATGTTTAGCTTCGTGTATTCCAGGTAGTTTTCACTTTCTTGGGGGCCGGTGGTCTTGCCCTCTTTGAGGCGGTCATCTATATAAGAACGGTATTGGGGGTAGCTCATGGCCTCCGCCCAGGCGGCCCTGATTAATTCCAGTTTAGCTTCGGTATCCATAGTTTTTTTTAAGCTTTTTAGCGGGGGCAAATTTCCGGATTTCTTTTCGGGGAAAGGGTCGGATCGCTTACATCCCACGGGCGTTTCAGGGATGGCCTCGCGGCCAAATGTGCCCCAGGGCTACTAGCGGGAAGGAGGCACATTTGGCCGGTGAGGCCTAGCCAAATAACCAGCGGCGGCAGCGAGGGCCTGAACCGGTAAAAGGGCGCCGGAGGAAATACGAGCCCTAAGCAAAACGCCCATAGGGGCAGCACTCCTTAGCGGAAAGACGCTGCCACGGGGGCGTTTTTGGGGCCGTCGCTGTAATCGTAAAAGCCTTCTCCGGACTTTACCCCCATTTTACCGGCGGTAACCATATTGACCAGGAGGGGGCACGGGGCGTACTTATCATCGCCCAGGCCTTCATGGAGAACGCGCAAGATGGAGAGGCATACATCGAGGCCTATAAAATCAGCCAGCTGAAGGGGCCCCATGGGGTGGGCCATGCCCAGCTTCATAATGGTATCTATTTCGGTGACGCCCGCTACGCCTTCATGGAGGCTTATCACGGCTTCATTGATCATGGGCATAAGAATACGATTGGCCACAAAACCGGGGTAGTCATTACATTCCGTAGGGGTTTTGCCCAGGTCTTTTGACAGGGCCATCACGGTCTCGG
>CAJXMS010000301.1 GCA_913056475.1 uncultured Bacteroidota bacterium | reverse complement strand
AATTTACCTACAGACTGGGGTGGCGCGCCTACCAGGCGCACGTCGCGGTAGGTTTTATACACAAAGAGGTAAAATTCATTGCCGTGGTAAAAGGATTTTACCTGGGCCGTGTAAGCGGTGCCTTCGCTTGCTTCGGCGGCAATTTGCTTACCTACCCGGGCCGCTTTCTGTTCGCGTTCCGGCTGGCTTAGTTCGGGAGAAAGGGAGTCCAGCACCCGATTGGTGACATCCTCCATGCGTACCAAAAAGCGCGCGTAAAGGCCTTCATTGCGGAGCTCTTCTTTCAGGCTGGCCGACCAGAATCCGTCGCTGAGGTAGTCGTGCTCCGGAGTGGAGTGACTTTGGATAGCATCGTAGCCACAGTGATGGTTGGTAAGCAGCAGGCCTTGCTCAGATACCACCTCGGCGGTGCAGAAACCGCCCAGGGAGACCACGGCGTCTTTTAGGCTACCGTTATTGACATCATAGATATCTTCCGGGCTTATTTTGAGCCCCATTGCCTTCATTTCTTCAAAATTCTGGTTGAGGAAGATGGGCAGCCACATGCCCTCATTGGCGGAAAGCGTTCCCACGCTGATCCCGAAGCCCAGAATGATCGCTATTAATTTTTTCATGGTAAAGTGATTGTAAATTTTTGCGTTGCGAATGTAAATAAAAAGGGGGCTATGCGGCTTAAAATTGGGTTAAAGTACATTTGGCCGCAGGCCAAAACCTAGCCAAAGAGCCGGCCGAAGACTTCTTCAATTTTTCCGAAGGCGCTGATGCGCACGCCGAATTTGCCCTGGGGCAGTTTGCTATGGCTGCTCACCATTATTTCGTCGAAGCCCAATTTTTCGGCCTCGGAGATACGCTGCTCTACCCGCGATACGGGCCGTACTTCGCCGTTAAGGCCCACTTCGCCGGCAAAGCACATTTGGCCCGGGAGGGCTAAATCTTCACTGCTGCTGAGAATAGCGGCTACCACGGCCAGGTCCAGGGCAGGGTCTTCTACGCGGAGGCCACCGGTTACGTTGAGGAACACATCCTTGCTGCCCAGTTTAAAGCCGCAGCGCTTTTCGAGCACCGCCAGGAGCATGTTGAGCCGGCGGACGTCAAAGCCGGTGGTGCTGCGCTGGGGGGTACCGTATACGGCGGTGCTGCAGAGGGCTTGTATTTCTACCAACATGGGGCGGATGCCTTCCAGGGTGGCGGCGATGGCGTTGCCGCTGAGGTCGCCTTCCCGCTTGGAAAGGAGGATTTCGGAGGGATTGCCTACCGGCCGTAGGCCCTCGCCAAACATTTCGTAGATCCCGATCTCGTGGGTGGAGCCAAAGCGGTTTTTATGCGCCCGCAGCAGGCGGTACACGTGGTGGCGATCGCCTTCAAACTGGAGCACGGTATCCACCATATGCTCCAGGATTTTGGGGCCGGCCAGGTGGCCTTCCTTGGTAATGTGGCCGATCAGGAGCACGGGGGTATCGGTTTCTTTGGCGTACTGAATGAGCTCCGCGGCACATTGCCGGATCTGGGATACGGAGCCGGGGGCGGAGTCGAGCTGCTGGGAGTGGAGGGGTTGGATACTGTCTATCACCACCAGTTCGGGCGCCAGGGGCTTGGTTTGCTGAAAGATCTCCTGGGTTTGGGTGGCGGTGTATAGAAAGCAGCTTTCGTTTTGAATGCCCAGGCGGCGGGCGCGGAGCTGCACTTGCTGCTCGCTTTCCTCGCCGCTTACGTAGAGGCATTTGCGCGGTAGGTGGAGGGCCATTTGCAGGAGGAGGGTGCTCTTGCCTATGCCGGGCTCACCGCCCAAAAGTACTACCGACCCGGCTACCAGGCCACCGCCCAAAACGCGGTCTAGCTCGGGCTCCGTGGTAGGGTAACGGGGGTCTTCCCGCCCCTGAAAATGCTGGATAGGCACCGCTTGTCGCTGGGGAGAGGGGCCCGGGGAAGGGCTTTGCCAGGCGGGCGTTTTGGCGGGTTTTTCGGTAATTTCCTCCACCAGGGTATTCCATTCCCCGCAGCGGGGGCATTGGCCCATCCACTGGCTGTGCTGGGCGCCGCAGTTTTGACAGAAGTAGGCGGTTTTGGATTTAGCCATAGCTGCTTTTAGAGATTTACAAGGCGCGCTTCTAGCTCTGCCGGTAGTTGGGGCGGTTGAGCCAGATCGAAGGCCAGCTTAGCCTGCGGGATACTGGCCGCGAGGGCGGCGGCATCCCGGTAGCTGCATACGGCATCCACTACCGCCAGGTGGCCGGCCTGGTACCGCTGTTCTTCCGCGTTTTCCTCGGGCAGGGCCAGCACCAGCTTATCGGCCAGGGCCTGGTAGTCCAGTAGTTTGTCCAGGTGATGGGGGTCAAGCCGTAGGCAGTCCAGGAATAAAACCAGCGTCTCTTCGCCGTAAATCTGCCAGGTGTTGATACGAAAGGGGAGGGCGTTGGCGCTGGTCTGTTTGGCCCGGAGCGCTTCTTTGAAATTCATGTTCAAAGGGTTTTTGAGAGAGGGACTTTGACACGGCGCGCGCGGTACACAAAACCCAGGGCAATAAGCCCGCTGAGCAGGGTCATCACAAACTGCCCCCCGTGCACGAGGGTGGCAAAGCTTACGCCGTCTGAAGAAGGAATGCCCATGACCCCCAGGGCCAGCATAACCAGGTAATGATAGCTGCCGATCCCCCCGGGGGTGGGGACGATCATCCCCAGGCCGCCTACCGTCATTAAAAGTAGGCCGCTTGATGGGTCGATA
>CAJXMS010000300.1 GCA_913056475.1 uncultured Bacteroidota bacterium | reverse complement strand
GTCGGTAATGTTCTGAACATCTTTAGCTACTCCCCTTCTGAATTACCGCCTGTAGTAAGCCGAACCTACCGGACCGTAGCTTTTAAAATTGATCTTGCCGCGCTGGGCGAGGTCCAGCAGGCGTCCCGGCGTAGCCACGGTAAGGGCCACGGGGCGTCCGGCGCGTTCCAGGTCGCGGTTCATATTGGTACCGCCTATGAAGCAGGCACTTTTGAGGCGCATACCCTGGGTCAGTTCGCGGTATTCCTGTTCTATCTGCACCGCTAGCTCGCGGGTAGGTGCCAGCACCAGCACCCGTTCATCCCCCTTATTTTCCAGAAGGTGATGGATGAGGGGGATCAGGAAAGCGCCCGTTTTGCCGGTACCCGTTTGGGCCACGCCCATCAGGTCGCGCCGTTCGAGAAGCGCTTCCAGGCTGCGGTCCTGGATTTCCGTGGGCATGGAATAGCCCTTTTTAGCGATATTGGCCAGCAGGGCGGGGTGCAGCGGCATATCCGCAAAGCGGCGTTGCGCTTCGTAATTTTTCACCTCGCGTTTCACAGCCTTTTGGCTGAGGAGGTTTACATCTACCGAGCTTTGTTTACGGCGGTTGTTTTTGCCCTGAGCAGGGCGGTTGGAGCCTTTGCGGCCGTGGGCCGGCTTGGAGCGCCGGCGGGGATTTTGCGTATTGGGCATGTTGTAAAAGTTGGAGCGGTGCGGCTATGGCCTTTTTTCGGGCTTCGCCCAAATGTGGGAGCATCCCGCCGTTAAGCTGGTGGCCAAATGGATGCATTGACCAGCGAAAAAAGGAAGAGGGAAATATTTAATACTTAGTTGTCTTCCCGGTAGGCTTTTACCTGCCATACCACTCGTGATGTTCAGCTTCCGAAACTTAGCTGAATCTGGGGAGAAGGGGCAATCCTGCTTACAGGGCCCTGCTAAGAAAGGAGCGGCAAAGGTAAGGTTAATTTGTGGTTCATCACCCAAAAGGGTGAAAACCCCGCCTGAGAAGCCCTTTGCGGATCACGTAGCCAGGGGGGCAAGCAGGTTTGCCAACCGGGGCAGAGGCTGTCCGCGGGGGAGACTAAAATTTAGGAATTAGCATCTTAGATCTTCCAATTCAACAGTTCAACGATTTAACCGAAAACACCCTTGTCGCACAGCCCCCTAAATCCCCCAAGGGGGACCACATTTCGACCCGATCATGAAGAGGGTGTGATTTCGCATGTAAACCGCTGATCGTGAAGCATTCGAATCCGCCTTGTCTCGCTACCAGTGAGTCTCTGGGCCATCATAGCGAAACCGCCTCAAATTTCTGTAAATCACCACATCCTGTCTAAGATCCGGCAGCGAAGCGGTCTAGCGTCCGTCATCTAACAACTTGCAAAACGCTGATTTTCAGATGGCATTTGCTTAAGTTGTTAGCCACTTTAAATATTCGGGTCGCAGCAGCGGGCCCTATGGGGGCTAAAGTCCCTTCTCTGTTCGGCCTTGCTGCTGGACACTTTTCTCCTGACCCGGACCGGGTCGGAGCCATTCATTCTCACCTAGCAAAGAAAATTAGATAAAGCCCTACTGCGCTAAAGCAAAAGAATCCAGCCGGGGCTGGGTTTTGTAGAACTCTACGACGGCCCGGCGCTGCGTGTAGCTTTTATCCTGATCCTTATTGTAGCGCCGGTAAATCAGTTCCAGCTCATGCATGCCCCGGGGTAAATGAGCGATATCGACAAAGGAGAGCAAGCCGTCCTGCTGGGTGATCTGCATGACGTGGTAAAGCGGATCCATTTTTAGGGTATCGCCGTCCATAACCAGCTGGTAAAATTGCTTTAGGCAGGCCAGTTTCAGGGAATCTTTATTAGTAGTGGATAGGGCCGCCAGACTATCGTAATGGCAGGCCGGGCGAATTTCCCTCTCCTCGTAAATGGGGCGGTGCACGATGAACACTTCCAGCACCGAACCCTTTACCTGCCGGGAGGGGAGGGAAATAATTTTGGAATAGTCGCCGCCGGCCCGGTCCCGGTAATGCCCGTGGTAGAGGATCACCTCATCGTTTGAAAAAGGCCGGAGGGTAAGGGTATTGCCTAGGCGCATAGGGCTTTGGGAACTAAGGACATAAAGGATACTAATCCCCGTAAATACCATGATGCCCAGGGCTACCTTCCATTTCTTGTGGTGGCTCACCAGGGTGTAATAAATGCTCCGGTAGAGTGGCGCCAGGGTAAGCCAGCTTAAAATGCGGTAAAATGGATAATAAACCCGGTTGAGGTAGGGAATACGCTTAATTCCGCCCAGAGTGAGGTAGTCCAGCAAGTAAAGGGGCAAGAGGATTTGAAGCGACATATTCAGCGCCGAGAGATCAGTGGAATCCGGATATAAATTTAACCAAAGGGTGACCCCCGCTCCCATGATCAGGAATAGAAAAGCCAGCCCCAGGAGGTTCATGAAGAGCAGGAAGCTGACGGCAAAAATGGTGCTGCAGATCTTTTCTAGCTTAATGATCAGAGACCGGAAGTCATGGGCGCCCTGAAACCGTTTGAGGTACCGCGGCGGATAGGGGAGACGGTCAAAACGTGGCCCGTCTTGATACACATAGCTCAAACCCACAAAAGCCGCCCATACGCTGCGGAAAAGTAGGTGGCTGATAAAGCCCAGAATAAGCCAGGCCGTGGATATCTGCAGGATAGCGGTAAGGTTCTCGTTGACCGAACCGCGCGAGAAAATTTCTCCGCCATAATGCTCCAG
>CAJXMS010000299.1 GCA_913056475.1 uncultured Bacteroidota bacterium | reverse complement strand
ATTGTTGAATCGTTTAATTGTTGAACTGGTGAGGGGGGTGAGGGAGGTGAGGCAGGTGAGGGGGACAGCGCCTCACCACGCAACGGAAACATCCTTACGTAGCGACGTTTGCCAAAACGTCGTTTTGATGCTCAATTGAAGAAGGATATTAATCGGAGGGGGGGCTTAGCATAAATTCCCCTTTAAGACCTCCTTCGATACAACTTGCCGCGCTCCGCGCGCCAAGCCACTCAGGATGACAGGAGGGCCAGCGGGCAGCAGAATCCTGCTAATGGGGGATGGACTGAAAGCAAAGAAAGTGTCAGCCTGAGTGATCCGGCTCGCGATGAGCGAGACGGATCGTATCGAAGGGTGGTTCTTAGACGGAGGTTAAATTGTTGAATCGTTTAACTGGTGAACTGGTGAGGGGATTGAGGGCTCTGAAAAAGCGGATAATCAGAAATTGTAAACCTATTTTAGGAGGGGGGCCTCTGCTCAAAAGCCCCCTAAATCCCCCCAGGGGGGACTTTGGGCCGCGTGGTGCTGCTCTGATTTTCTGATCCTTATAACCGGTTACTTCTGGCGGGGGAAATCTGGATAACGGGAAATTTTTGATAAGCCTCCTTGGGGGGGATTGAGGGCTCTGAAAAAGCGGAAAAAGAGGATTATATTAGAAATTGTAAACCTCTTTTAGGAGGGGACCATTAATAGTAACGCTTGCGCCGCACTTCGGCGATGTACTTGCTCAGGCGGATGAGCTGCCGGGAATAGCCGTATTCGTTGTCGTACCACACGTACAGCACGGCGCTCTGGCCGTTGGGATCCAGAATGGTGGCGGGGGCGTCAAATACCGCCGGGCAGCTATTGCCCACTATGTCTGAGCTCACCAGCTCGTTGCTCATGGAAAACTTGATCTGCTCCACCAGGTCGCCGCTGAGGGCCGCCTTGCGCAGGGCTTCCACCAGCTCCTCCCGGGTGGTTTTTCGGCCCAGTTCCAGGTTGAGGATGGCCAGAGAGCCGTTGGGCACCGGCACCCGGATGGCGTTAGAGGTCAGTTTACCCTCCAGCTGGGGCAGGGCTTTGGCCACCGCTTTACCCGCCCCGGTTTCGGTGATCACCATGTTGAGCCCGGCGGCCCGGCCCCGGCGGTATTTTTTGTGCATGTTGTCCACCAGGTTTTGGTCATTGGTGTAGGCGTGCACGGTTTCGATGTGGCCCCGGCTTACGCCAAAAGTATCTTCCATCACCTTCAGCACGGGGGTAATGGCATTGGTGGTGCAGCTGGCGGCGGAGTAGATATCGGTAGTTTGGGGGTCGTAGTCGGTTTGATTGACGCCGTGCACGATGTTGGGTACGCCCTTGCCGGGGGCGGTAAGCAGTACTTTGGCGGCGCCTTTGGCCTGGAGGTGGCGGCTCAGGGCCGCTTCATCGCGAAAAGCGCCCGTATTGTCGATGATCAGGGCGTCTTGAATGCCGTAAGCCGTATAATCCACTTCCTCGGGCGCCGGCGACTGAATCATTTTGATGGTGCGGCCATTGATGCGCAGGGCCATTTTTTCGGTATCGGCCTCTACCGTACCGGAAAAGGGGCCGTGAACGGAGTCCACCCGGAGGAGGGAAGCCCGTTTTTCCAGGCTTTCGGCCGTTTCGCTACGGCTTACGATGGCGCGCAGGCGGAGCTGCTGGCCCCGGCCTTCCTGGGCCATGAGTTCCCGTGCCACCAGGCGGCCTATCCGCCCAAAGCCATAGAGCACCACGTCCTTGGGCGTGGTACGCTGCCTATTTTCGGCGCCGATGAAGGTAGCCAGCTTGCTTTCCACAAAGGCCTGCATCGAAGCATAGCCGTCCTTTTCCAGGAGCCACTCACTGGCCAGGCGGCCCAGGTCCATCCGGGCCGGGGCCAGGTCCAGCTTTACCAGGGCATCGGAAAGGCCCAGGGTATCTTCGATGGTGATGTTTTGGCCTACAAACTGGCGGGCATATTCGTGCAGATTGAGCACCTCACTGGGGCGCTGGTCCACCAGCTGGTTGCGAAAGAGCACCGTTTCGATGCCCTTGTCCAGGTAGAGGTCGTTGATGTTCTTAATAAGATTTACCGCGGATTTTTCTTTGCTGATCCGCTTGGCTACAGCGTCCTGATAATCATTGTTTTGGCTCATGAAGAAGGGCTTAAGGAGAGGATGAGGAATTTAAAATGGAGGCAAAGGTAATAATTGCCGGGCCTGCCCCTCCGGGCGCCCGGTGGGCCTGCCGGCCAAATGGGCCCTTCCTGAAAGATTGGTTCTTCCCCCGAAGCCACGCGGCCCCGGCACGGGAAGCCGCTTCGCTGGGTAGCGGCGGCCTAAGGGAGTTATAAGCCGGTAGCGGCGTGCCTCACATTTGGCCGAAAGGCCTCCCCAAAAAGCCTGCGCCGGAGGCGCTTCGCGTAGCGGGATGCTTAGTGCAGGCTGCTTACCTTTGCCGGCGCAATTTTTTAACCAAGCAGTAGGCCCCGTATGAACGCAATCCCCGCCCAATTTAACTACCAGGAACGCGAGGCGAGCTGGTACCAGTACTGGCAAGAACAAGGCATCTTCGAATCGGACCCGGATGAACGGGCCGCCTATACCATCGTGATCCCGCCGCCCAACGTAACCGGCGTGCTGCACATGGGCCACATGCTGAACAATACCATCCAGGACGTGCTGAAGCCGAAGGGCGTCGGCGTGGTGATCGAGGCCGAGCACCAGTGCATGACCACCCGCGGCGTCCACAAG
>CAJXMS010000298.1 GCA_913056475.1 uncultured Bacteroidota bacterium | reverse complement strand
CCCCACAAAAGCGTAGAACAGTACCGAGCGCACGCCCAGGCGGTTGGCCGCAAAGAGGACCAACAGAGCGCCGCCCGCCACATAAAGCTGCTGTACGTCCAGATTGGAGGTATAAAAGAAGGCGATTACCAGCACCGCACCGATGTCATCCACCACCGCCAGGCTGGTCACGAAAACTTTTACACTGCGGGCTACCCGGCGGCGAACCAGGTTGATCAAGCCCAGTGTAAAGGCTATGTCTGTGGCCATAGGCACCCCCCACCCTTCCGAGGCCCCGTCGTAATTAAAGGCGAGATAGAGCAAGGCCGGCAGCACCATACCGCCCAGCGCGGCCCCCACCGGCAGCGAGGCCTGACGCCAGGAGCTCAGATCACCGGAGAGCACCTCGCGTTTTATTTCCAATCCTACTAAAAAGAAGAAAATGGCCATCAATCCATCGTTGATCAGCAGATGGAGGTTCATCGAGAAGGTGCTGTCATCAAAGCTGATCTTAATCTCGTGTTCCCAAAAATGATGATACCACTCGCCTCCCCAGCTGCTATTGGCTACCACCAGGGCGGCAATGGCGGAAAGGAAAAGCAACACCCCGATGGAGGCCTCATTTCCCATCAAGTAACGAATGGGGGCCAGGATGTAATTAATGGGTTCTTTTTTTGCCATAGCTATGGTTGGTTAAATTCCGCGCCAGCGGCGCGAAAATACAAGTTGCGTTCAAAAGAGCGGTGAGCCGCTCTGGCTCACCAGGGCAAAACGAGCAAAGAGCTCCTCTTTATACCAGCCCCAATGGCGCGTTTTACGGATTACTTCGGCATGCTGAGCTCCCTGGTAGGCAAAGGCATTTACAGCCGCCTCACTTTCCCACACACTTACCGTGGCCTGGTCTATAAGCGGCCATTCGCCCACGCCCTTGGCGTAGCAAAGGCCGGGTTGGCCGGACATCATATCGCTAACCTTGGGCACCGAGCGCCAAAAGTGAAGCAGGCGCCGGGCCCGGATACGGGCCCGCGTTAATATTACCGTATGTGCGGCATCGTTCGGACCGTCTTGGCCTTGAAAAGGGTTGCTTGCTTCCCAGGCCCCCATGCTGCGATAAGCCTGCAACCAGAGCACCGAGGTACTCGCACTACGGCTTTGCCACTCCTGGCTGTAGGGATGTTTTTCTACAAAGCGCTCGGCCTCCGCCGCACGGTCCCAGGTCTGGAGCAAAAAGTAAGTTCCCCAATCGGGCCAGGGCGCAAAACCCTTTCCGCCACCACTACCCAGCAGCTTGGCAAAGCGCATTCCAGTCGTATCTTCTAAGGCTTTAGACGCCTGAGGCATTTGCCCAAACGCCCACCAGCGATCCGCTACGGTGTGCACTTGAAAGCGCATCAAGGTAGTGATGGCTCTATCTTCGAGCTTATTTTGGTCTTGCTGGGGCATGCCACACATTTGGCCTCCCGGCCAAATGTAAAAGCGGCCAAAGAGGAAGCTTAAGCAACGAAGCGGCGGCCGGGATTGTTGATACCGCTGCAGCGGGGGGCTTCAATAGAGATCATAGCGCACCAACCAGGCATCCCGCTGGGCATTGGGCAGGTAGGTTTTCTGGCTGGCTTTGAGGCCTACATTTTTGATGCCTTCCGCACTACCGGTGTAAAGAAAGGCCGTGTACCCGGTAAATTGCTGTTTTAAGGTGTCGCCTATTTGGCGGTAAAGCCGGGGAATATCAGCTTCCATCTTGAGGTCGTAGGGCGGATTCATGATGATCATGCCTTTTTCGGGGAGCTCCTCCCTTTTATTAAATTTGGTGAAATCCGCTTTGGCCAGCTCGATGCGGTCTTCCAATAAAGCGGAGCGGATATTTTGCCGGGTTTTATAGAGGGCGGCGGTGGTTTTATCAAAGCCGAAAAGGGTAGGTGGGTTTTCGCTTTCTCTGCTCAAGAGCCCTTCAATGATGGTATGCAGGAGTTCCTCGGCGAAGCCTTTCCAGTGGCGAAAGGCAAATTCTTTGCGCAGGAGGTTGGGGGGAAGTCCGGCAGCCAAAAAAGCGCCTTCTACCAAAAAAGTACCACTGCCACACATGGGGTCAATCAGGGGAAGGTGGCCCTCCCAGCCGGTAAGCTGCAAGATGCCCGCGGCCAGTACCTCGCTGAGCGGAGCTTGAATACGGGCGCTGCGGTAGTTTCGTTTATGAAGAGAAGGGCCGGAACTATCCAGCGACACGGTGCAATGTTTCTGGCTGATGTGCACATTGATGCGCACTTGCGGGTTTTGGAGGTCCACGTTGGGTCGTTGGCCTTGTTTCTCCCGAAAGCGATCGGCAATGCCGTCTTTGGTCTTTTGGGCTACGTAGAGACTGTTGGTAAAGACTTTGGAATAAACCGTGGCATCCACCATCATGGTAGCCTGGGAGTCAAAGTATCGCTCCCAGGGGATACGGCGCATAACTTTATAAAGCGCATCGGCGTTTTGTACCGGTATTTCTTTTACTTGAACCAGTACGCGCAGGGCGCTGCGGAGGGCCAGGTTGGCCTTGTACACAAAACCGATGTCTCCAGTGGCCTTTACGCCGCGCTTTACCGCTTTTACGTCGCGGCCGCCCAGGAACTTTACTTCGCGTTCCAAAACGGGTTCCAGGCCCGGAAGGGTTTTGATGAACAAGGGGAGATCGGGAGCATCGAGCATAGCCGCAAAGGTAGCCTATCCCCGGGGGTTTTCCAGAACGCCCAGCAGGATCATTTTGACTTGCAGGCCTCCGCCAGG
>CAJXMS010000297.1 GCA_913056475.1 uncultured Bacteroidota bacterium | reverse complement strand
TCAAGCCGCCATTCTGGCCCAGATGGGGGTCAAAGTCTACAGCATCGAGCGCCATAAGGCCCTCTTTGACCATACCCGCAATTTACTGCGCCAGCTCGGGTACAACGTACACCTCAAGTATGGCGATGGCTACCAGGGCCTGCCCAGTCAGGCGCCTTTTGACGGCATCGTGGTGACTGCCGGGGCGCCCTACATCCCCCAGCCCCTGGTAGCGCAACTACGATCCGGGGGCCACCTTATCATCCCGGTGGGCAGCTCCGTTCAGAAAATGTACCGCCTTCGCAAAAACCCCGACGGCAGTACCCATCAGGAAGATTGGGGCGACTTTCGGTTCGTCCCCCTTTTGAGCAATAAGGAATCTTAATCCCCCACCCGAACGGGCCCGGTAAGCATAAAGCCCCGGCCATTAAAGTGAAACGGAAAGCGCCACCGCTCCACCGTTTGCATCGCCTCTTCTTTTATCAGTACTTGCCAGGTGCCGTGCAAAATACCGATGGTGTCCCGTGATCGCCGGTAACTAAAATGCAGCGGCGCTACCTTTACCCCTCTGGCCTTTTCCTGCCGCAACTGCTGCTGCAGCCCGGCCGTAATTCGGTAAAAACGACGGTACTGCTGCTCATAATGCTGGTCCACATTAAGTTTAGCTTCCGCGGTTTTTCGGTAGGACCAATCCTGTACCTCAAAAAGATTCTTCCAGGTTTTTATCCGGATATACTCTACGCTGGAGGCCGCTGCCGTATCGCTCAGGTAGCGAAACACCTCCTGCCCAAAGGTTCTGATGGCCTCATCAGGTTGCGCCTGCATTCCGCCGGCGCCGCCCAGGAGGAGCAGGCACCAGGCCCAGGCCTGCCGGCCAAATGTGAATTGTTTTGCGATCATAAATTCGGTTTTTAAGTCACTTTTAGAAGGCCCCTTATGCCCGCTGGGGCTTACCTCCCATATGCCGCCAATGGCGCGCCAGGATATAGAAGTCATTTCCCAGTCGATAATCTTTGGCATAAAGCAAGTTCAATTTACGCAAGTGGTGGCTTTCCATAGGCTGCCGGCCGCCTACGGGGATCACGGCGGGCGGTAAGGCCGGCAATGCTTCCGTATACCCACCGGGATGATAGCCCACCCAGGTACGCTTCCCCAGCAAGCACAAGGCCCCCATCTGCCACAAGCCTACAGGCCGCTGCATAAACCACATCAAGAGGGGGCCCAACAAGAGCACGCCTAAGGCCAAGCCCAGGTCAAATAGGCGCTTGGCCCGGCGATTGGTAGACTTGGAAATAGCATTAAAACGCATGGCGTACCAGCCCTCGGGCGCATGAATGGCATTACTACCAATGATAAAAGAGCTGGAAGGCGGTGCTATTTTCACCTCTACTTCCCGGAGGCGCTGTAGCTCCCGAAAAATCCGCTCGGAACGCACGTTGAGGGAACAGAACACGACTTCCTGAATGCCAAATACCCGGCAGAGGGCGGGTAGGTCGTCCATACTTCCCGTGAAGCGCTCATCGCTTTGGGGCGCGGTACTTACCCAGCCTATGAAGCCGGATTGGGGGTCGGATTCGCGGATCAATTGCTCTACCCGTCGCAGCTCTTCCGGCTCGCCCACGATGAGGCGACGCCGCGCGCCCTGCTGAAGGGACAGATCGGGCCAGCCCACCAGCCGGTAGGCCAGATAGCGCCAGGCGGGAAGGGCCAGGCCGGCAAAAAATGCCCCTAGCACGATGATGGCCCGGGAGAAGCGGTAATTCTCCGGCAAGAGACTGTAAACCACCAGAATCCCCACGGTACCGAAGAAAATGCCCCGCAGCACTTGGCTGAGCCGGGGCCGGCGGTCATAGACACCACTTAGGAAGCAGGCCACCAGCCAGAAGGCTATATAAGCGGGGAAGGCCCACTGCAAGAGCTCATCCGGATACTCCCCGCCTCGCACAAAACGGTGGTTTTCTTCCCAATAATTGGTGATATACAGCAAGCCCGCCAGGAGAAACCCGGCATCCAACAGCGGGGCCGCCAAGCGCTGCCCCAGGCGCTGGAGAAAGGCCAGAAAGGCCCGGAGGTAAATGCCTAGCTGAATAACCGCCCCAAACAGCCTGGCGTAACGCTGGCCAAAGTGCTTTTGGGCAAAGATGACCATGGCGCCGTAAAATACCCGCACGTAGTTGAGACTACCTTTTTTGGTGCTTTCTCCCTTGTAATGAATTATCTGACTATCAGCGAGGTAGTAATTCTGATACCCCGCCTTGAGCAGGCGGTAACTAAGGTCTATGTCTTCCCCGTACATGAAGTAATCCTCATCGAGGTAACCTACTTTTTCCAATACTTTACGGGGCATCATCAAGTAGGCCCCGGCCAATACCTCCACCCGCTGGTTTTCTTGCGGATTGAGATGGCCCATGTAGTAATAAGCCAGGCGCCGCGAACGAGGAAAAAGCCCGGAAAGTCCGGAGAGCTTGGCCAGGGCTACGCCTGGCGTAGGCAAGCCGCGCTTGCTTTCCGGCAGGTAGCGGCCCCGGCCATCCAGCATCCGGATTCCCAGCCCGCCCGCATCGGGGTGGTCTTCCAGGAAAGCGATAGAGCGCGTAAAAGTATCTTCCTGCACCACCGTATCGGGATTGAGCAGCAAGACATACTTGCCTTGCGCCTGGCGGAGGGCCTGGTTATTGGCCCGCGAAAAACCGGGGTTATCCTGGTTTTCGATCAGCTTTACCTGCGGGAACTGCCGCTGTACCATGGCTACACTTCCGTCCACGCTGTGATTGTCTACCACCCACAC
>CAJXMS010000296.1 GCA_913056475.1 uncultured Bacteroidota bacterium | reverse complement strand
CATAGAATCTTTAAAACCTTTTTCCACCGATGGGATAAACTCCTTGGGAATGTTTCCCCCTTTTACCTCATTAACAAACTGCAAGCCTGTTACTTCATTGCCATCTTCATCAGGCTCGGCCGGGCCGATGGTTACATCTATATCGGCAAACTTACCACGGCCACCCGTCTGCTTCTTATACACCTCGCGGTGCTTTACGGTGCCACTGATGGCTTCTTTGTAGGATACCTGGGGCGCTCCCTTATTGACTTCTACCTTGAACTCTCTCTTGAGGCGGTCACAAAGGATATCCAAGTGGAGTTCCCCCATACCACTAATTACGGTTTGGCCGCTGTCTTCATCCGTTTGCACCTGAAAAGTAGGATCTTCTTCCGCCAGCTTACCCAGCGCCATGCCCAACTTATCCATATCGGCTTGCGACTTGGGTTCCACCGCCAGGCCTATAACCGGCTCAGGGAATTTCATCGACTCAAGCACGATGGGGTGCTTCTCCTCACAGAGCGTATCCCCCGTTTTAATATCCTTAAACCCTACCAGTGCGGCGATGTCACCGGCACCCAGGGATTCTACTTGTTTTTGTTCCTTCGAGTGCATCTGATAGATACGCGAGATACGCTCTTTTTTCCCGGTACGGGAATTATGGACATAACTACCACTCTCCAGCAAGCCCGAATAAGCCCGCGTAAAGCAGAGACGCCCTACATAGGGGTCTGTGGCAATCTTAAAGGCCAAACCGGCAAAAGGAGCGTCGTACTCGGTTTTTCGCTTCTCTTCTTCTTCCGTTTTGGGATTGGTCCCCACAATGCTATCCACATCTACCGGAGAGGGAAGCAACTCCATCACCATATTAAGCATGGCCTGCACTCCTTTATTTTTAAAGGCAGAGCCGCACATCATAGGCACTACTTCGCCGGCGATAGTCGCTTCGCGAAGTGCGTTGAGGATTTCTTCTTCGGTTAGAGAGGAAGAATCCTCGAAATATTTTTCCATCAGGGTTTCATCGTACTCCGCCACGGCCTCGAGCAGTTGCTCGCGGTAAGCCTCAGCTTCTTCCATGTACTCCTCCGGTACGTCAATTTCGGAGAAAGTCATCCCCTTATCTTCATCGTTCCACACGATACCTTTAAAGTTGATAAGGTCAATAACACCTTTAAAGTCTGCTTCTGCCCCGATAGGAATCTGAAGGGCCACCGCCTTACTGCCCAGCATTTCTTTCACTTGCCGGCACACGTTCAGGAAGTCCGCCCCCTGGCGATCCATTTTGTTTACAAAACCGATCCGGGGGACATTGTAATTGTCTGCCAGCCGGCAGTTGGTCTCGCTCTGCGGTTCGACGCCATCCACCGCGCTAAAGAGGAACACCAAACCGTCCAGCACACGCAAGGATCGGTTTACCTCCACGGTAAAGTCGACGTGACCAGGAGTATCAATGATATTGACGTGATAGTCTTTGCCCCGGTAAGGCCAGTTCAAGGTGGTAGCAGCGGAGGTAATGGTAATACCCCGTTCTTGCTCCTGCTCCATCCAGTCCATAGTGGCGGCACCATCGTGCACCTCCCCTATTTTATGACTGATACCACCGTAGTAGAGAATCCGCTCGGTGGTGGTCGTTTTGCCGGCATCGATGTGGGCCGCGATGCCAATGTTCCGGGTAAATTTAAGGTCTCGTTTTGCCATGTCTTAATCCTAAGGGTAGCGTGGTCTTTAAAAAATTCGTTTTAGAAGCGGCCAAAGTGGGCAAAAGCCTTATTCGCCTCGGCCATTTTATGCGTATCCATCCGCTTTTTAACGGCAGCACCTTCTTCTTTCACGGCCGCCAAAATCTCGTTGGCCAGGCGCTGCGCCATCGATTTTTCATTCCGTTTCCGGGCAAAGCTGATCATCCACTTCATAGCCACGGAAATTTTTCGATCAGGGCGGATTTGAATGGGGATTTGGAAGGTAGCCCCACCTACCCGCTTACTGCGTACTTCTACGTGAGGCATGATATTGTTAAGCGCCTCTTTCCACTGCTCCAGACTATTGCTCTCGCCCGATTTTTCGGCCACAATGTCCAGGGCATCATAAAAAATGCGGTACGACAAGTTCTTCTTGCCGTCCAGCATCATCATATTCACAAAGCGCGTTACTAACTCATCGTTGTAACGCGGATCGGGGAGCAGGGCTCTTTTTTTGGCTTTTTCCTTTCTCATGAGTCCGGGGCGATATTATTTCTTGTCTTTAGGACGTTTGGCTCCATACTTACTACGGCGCTGCAACCTACCACTTACACCGGCTGTGTCCAGGGCACCACGCACAATGTGATAGCGCACTCCGGGCAAATCCTTTACCCGGCCACCCCGCACCAATACAATGCTGTGCTCCTGCAGGTTATGGCCTTCTCCGGGAATATAAGCAGACACTTCCATTCCATTGGTTAAACGAACCCTTGCTACTTTCCGCAGAGCCGAGTTAGGCTTTTTGGGAGTAGTCGTGTAAACTCGTACACAAACTCCACGTTTTTGCGGACAGTTCTGAAGAGCTGGCGCTGTGGTTTTGCTCTTCTTACTTTTTCTTCCTTTACGGATTAATTGGTTTATTGTAGGCACGTATTCACTGTTTGTTGTTTCGTATAATCTAGAGCTGATTAATATAGGATTTTTACGATTTTATTGCCAACTTTTTCACCATATTATTTATTGATTATTTTGCTACCGGCGTTTAAGCACTTTAAAAGCGTTACGGCACTGTATGCTACGCCACAATATGTATTAATTGTTATATATCAA
>CAJXMS010000295.1 GCA_913056475.1 uncultured Bacteroidota bacterium | reverse complement strand
TAGCCTTTCACAATGATCGGCTGGTGAGCCTTACCCGCGACGGGGGCCTCCGGCTGTACGACCTTAAGAAAGGCCTCCGCCTGGCCGGATTGCTGCCCGGCGCCCCAGCCCAGCAGGTGGCCCTGGAAGGAAATCAACTTTACGTCCTGCGCCCTCAGGAACTGGCCGTTTACGAGCTCCAGGTGGAGCCCTAAACCCAGGAGTGTGGGCAAAAACCTTAGTTTTGCCCCCTGCAGTAAAAATTTAACGGAACATCCATGCATATCGCCGTTTCCGGAAACATAGGCTCCGGCAAGACCACCCTCACCGGCCTCCTGGCCAAACACTTTAAGTGGACCCCGCACTATGAGGATGTAGAAGATAATCCCTACCTGGATGATTTCTACCGGGAAATGCAGCGCTGGAGTTTTAACCTGCAGATCTACTTCCTCAACAGCCGCTTCCGCCAAATTATCAACTTCCGAGAACAAGAGCAGGACGTAGTTCAGGACCGCACCATTTATGAGGATGCCCACATCTTTGCCCCCAACCTGCATGCCATGGGCCTGATGCCCAATCGCGACTTTGAAAACTATCAGGCGCTTTTTGAACTGATGGAGCGCTTTATCCAGGCACCCGACCTGCTGATCTACCTGCGCGCCAGCGTTCCCACCCTGGTAGACCAGATCCAAAAGCGCGGCCGCGACTACGAAAACAACATTAGTATAGAATACCTCAACCGGCTCAATGAGCGCTACGAAGCCTGGATAAGCCAGTACGATAAAGGCCAATTGCTCATCGTAAATGTAGATGAAAATAAATTTGCCCTTAATCCGGAAGACCTCGGCGATATCATCCATAACATCGATAGCAAACTCAACGGCTTGTTTTAAGGCCAAACTCCCGAAGCCTCCCGGTAGCTGGCGGTAAGCCTCCACAAAAAGAAAAACCAACAGCGGCCGGCATCACATTTGGCCGGCAGGCCCCAAAAAAACCGCCCCACAGGGCAGGACGCCGGGATACCGCCAAAACAAAGGCGTTTGCTACTTTTGCAGCCTTATTAAGAAAAAATTATGGCGAGAGAAATACAATTTCGCGAAGCGGTGGCAGAAGCCATGAGCGAAGAGATGCGCCGCGATGAGCTGGTGTATCTAATGGGCGAAGAAGTGGCCGAGTACAACGGCGCTTATAAAGCTACCAAGGGGATGCTCGACGAGTTTGGCCCCAAAAGAGTGGTGGATACCCCTATTTCCGAATTGGGCTTTGCCGGGGTGGGCGTGGGTTCCGCCATGAACGGCTTGCGGCCCATTATTGAGTTTATGACCTTTAACTTTTCCCTGGTGGCCATAGACCAAATCATAAACAATGCCGCTAAGATGTACCAAATGAGTGGCGGACAGTACAATGTGCCCATCACCTTTCGCGGCCCTACTGCTTCTGCCGGCCAGCTGGGGGCCACCCACAGCCAAGCCCTGGAAAACTGGTACGCCAACACCCCCGGCCTGAAGGTGGTGGTGCCCTCCAATCCTTACGACGCCAAAGGCCTGCTCAAAACCGCCATACGCGACGACGATCCGGTGCTGGTAATGGAAAGCGAGCAGATGTACGGTGATAAAGGAGAAGTACCCGAAGAAGAATATCTGATAGACCTGGGCAAGGCCCGTATAGACCGCGAAGGCAGCGATGTGACGCTGGTTTCCTTCGGCAAGATCATCAAAGAAGCTTACCAGGCCGCCGATGAACTGGCCAAGGACGACATCCAGGCGGAAGTGATAGACCTGCGGAGCGTAAGGCCCATTGACTACGAAACAGTGGTCAACTCCCTGAAAAAGACCAACCGCATGGTGATCGTAGAGGAGGCCTGGCCCCTGGGTAATATTTCCACGGAACTGATCGCACACTGCCAGCAGCATGCCTTTGACTACCTGGATGCCCCTATCCAGCGCATCAATACGGCCGATACCCCTATGGCTTATGCCCCTACCCTGGTAGAGGCTTTCCTGCCCCAAGCTGAGCAGGTAGTAAAAGCGGCCCGTCAAGTACTGTACCTGGATTAAAAATAAGTTCGATACCGCCGGGCCGGGCCCGGCGAAGGCGCCGCGGCCCAGACTTGCGGCATCTGCTTTTTGGTGTACTTTTGCGCCCCCTTATTCTCAAAATAAATTTATTAGAACAACCAACTTCCTTTTATTATGAACGACTGGCTTATGTATTCGGTGCCCGCCATGGGCCTCCTGGGTATTTTGATCATGATTGGTAAATCGGCCTGGGTAAACCGCCAGGAAACGGGCGAAAAAACGATGAATGAGCTAGCCGGCCATATTGCCGACGGCGCCATGTCTTTCCTGCGGGCCGAATGGAAAGTGATGACCTACTTCGTGATCATAGCCGGCCTTCTCCTCGCCTACTCCGGTACCCTGGTAGAACACAGCAGCCCCATCATCGCCATTGCCTTTTTGATAGGGGCCGTTTTTTCTGCACTGGCCGGTTACATTGGTATGCGCATCGCCACCAAAAGCAACGTGCGCACCACACAGGCCGCCCGGACTAGTCTCCCCAAGGCGCTGAATGTATCCTTTACCGGCGGTTCGGTAATGGGCCTGGGCGTGGCTGGTTTGGCCGTATTAGGCCTGGGCGCCCTGTTTATAGTCTTTTACAACGTATTTGTGCCGGCCGATGCCGCCATTACCGGGGTAGAAATGAAAACCGCCATTGAAGTTCTGACCGGCTTTTCCCTGGGGGCCGAGTCCATTGCCCTCTTTGCCCGCGTAGGCGGCGGTATTTATACTAAAGCGGCCGACGTAGGCGCCGCCCTGGGGGGCAAGG
>CAJXMS010000294.1 GCA_913056475.1 uncultured Bacteroidota bacterium | reverse complement strand
GCCACTGCCCTATCGCGCCCCCGCGGAGCCAGGAGCCCATCACCACGGCCTGGAGCGGGCCGCACATGGCCAGGCAGTGCAAGGAGGAAACCAACCCAAAAGTGAAGGCGATCCAGATCATGGAAGCTGAATGCTGGGTTCGAAATAGTAGGGCTTATCGAGGCCCTGGAGCTCGATCTTGGCGATCCATTTGCCGGGCTGGAGCTTTTCGGTGGGCAAGGCGTAATCCGTCACGGGCCAGCTTTCCTGCTGCAGGGTGAAATCGGCCCGGGCATCGGTAAGGTAGTACATCTGGAGGTGGATGGTGGCGGTATCGCCTTCCAGGGCGGCGGGAAAGTCTACTTTAAGCTGGCCGTCTTGAAAGACCAGGCGGCAGGCTTGGGGCAGTGCGGCGGCATTGCGCTTGCCCTGGAGGGTGCTTTCGTATTCCATTTCGGCCTGGTAGTAGTCTTCGCGAACCAGATCGTAGCGCATGGTAAATACCCGGTAGAGGGCGTAGCCCATGCCGCCGGCAAAGAGCAAGAGCGAGAGGGCGATGCCGGTACCCCAGTTCCATTTCCATTTTTTCATCATCGCGCTGCTTTAGGGGCGTTTATTCTTGAAAGGAGGGACTTACCAAGGGACCGGTGAAGCCGGTTTTGATGGTTTCAATGCGTTTATCCTGGTGATACACGGCCACTTCAACATCCGTGGAAGTACCTTCCAGGGCCTGCCGGGGTAAAGTGATGATAACAGCGCCTTCCGCCATCTTGCTGGGTGCCACCTGAATGAGGCTATCGCCGGCGGTACGCAAGCTGCCGCCGGCCGGCGCAAGCAGCTGGAAGTGGTAGGCCCGCTGTTCGGGGGTCTTGTTCATGAGCTTGAAGTTGTAAGCATTGCTGAAGCGGTTTTCGTCTACCTTTTGAAAGCGCTGGCCAGGGACCCGCAGGAAGATGGCCTGTACGGGGGAGCGACTGGCCACGAGGAAGCCAAAAATACCGAGGAGGATCACCAGCACAGCGCTGTACGCTTTGACGCGAGCGGTCCAGATTTTCTTTTTGCCCTCGGCTATGTTGTTCTCGCTATCGTAGCGAATGAGGCCGCGGGGTTTGCCCACCTTGTCCATGATGCTGTCGCAGGCGTCGATGCAGGCGGTACAGTTGATGCACTCAAGCTGGGTACCGTCACGGATATCGATGCCGGTGGGGCACACATCTACGCATTGATGGCAGTCGATGCAATCGCCTTTGCCCAGGGCTTCGCGGTCTTCTTTTTTGCGGAATTTGCCGCGCTTTTCACCGCGTAGGTAATCGTAGGCTATGACGATGGAATTGCGATCGAGCAGGGCGCCCTGAAGCCGGCCGTAGGGGCAAACCATAATGCAGACCTGCTCGCGAAACCAGGCAAAGACGAAGTAAAACACCCCGGAAAAGCCGATCATGGCGCTCAGGCCCGCCAGGTGCTGGCTGGGGGGATCGCTTACGATGCCCCACCAGGCTTCATTGCCGATGATGTACATCAGAAAGAAGTTGGAGATCAAAAAGGCGATGGCGTAAAAGATGACGTTTTTAAGGCCTTTTTTACGCAGCTTTTCGGGATTTTTCCAGGACATCCGGGACAGCTTGAGCTGCTTGTTGCGATCGCCTTCGATCCAGTATTCGATGCGGCGAAAAACGTGCTCCATGAAGATGGTTTGCGGACAGATCCAGCCGCAAAATAGCCGCCCAAAAGCTACGGTAAACACGGCAATAAAGAGGATACCGCTAATGGCGGCGAGGACGAAGAGAAAGAAATCAGCCGGCCAGAAGATCTGCCCGAAGATGACAAATTTCCGCTCCAGCACATTGAGCATGAGCATGGGCTGCCCATCAATCCGCAGGAAGGGGAAGGAAAAAAAGATGGCCAGCAGGAAGTAGCTTACGTAGCGGCGGTAATCGGTAAAGCGGCCGGAGGGCTTTTTGGGGAATAGCCATTTGCGGCCGCCTTTTTCGTCAATGGTGCCAATAGAATCACGAAAGGATTCATCTTTTGCCAGGGTTTCCTGCAGCAGTTTTTCCGTGTCTTGGGTAGACATAAGGGGGGTATTCTCAGGGTTAAAGACTGGCCGTGGCAGCGGTACTATCCGCAGGAGTGGCGGTACTATCCGCTTCGGGGCTTCGCAGGTCTTCGTAATTTATCTTTTCTCCTTGCGGCTCTTTTGGGTCAGCGGGGTCGGTACCGCGGAGGGTGAGCACGTAGGAGGCCACGTCTTGCATCTCTTTGGGGCTCAATTGATCTTTCCAGGGCACCATTCCTTTGGCGGGTACGCCGTATTTAATGGTGCTAAAGACATCTTTGATGGAGGCCCCGTGCAGCCAGTAGCGATCGGTAAGATTGGGGCCTACGCCGCCCCCTCCATCTTTTTGGTGGCACACGGCGCACTTGGCGTTAAAGATCGCTTCCCCCCCCTGCAGGCGCTTTTCTGCCGATACGGGCGTAACGTTGGTTTCGTCTACCAGGTTAGCGGCATTAGCCAGATAGGCTTCTTTTTGCTTTTCGGCAGCCGCCATTTCCATTTTAAACTCCTCTTTTTGGAGGGGAGCGGAATCAAAGACGTGGTAGCGCAGCAAGTACACCACGGCAAACAGGATGGAAATATAAAACCCGGCCAGCCACCAGGGGGGCAGGTTATTGTCCAGCTCCCGGATGCCGTCGTAATTGTGCTCGGTAGCCACTTCCTCTTCTTTTTCTACGGGCGTGGCATCGGTGATCTTATGCATCACCCGCTGCAGGAAGTCTTCCTCTGTTTCCTCTTCCGCTTGTTCTTCGGTAGCCTGGTCATCAGCGGGGAGGCGGCCGTCTTTTTT
>CAJXMS010000293.1 GCA_913056475.1 uncultured Bacteroidota bacterium | reverse complement strand
TGGTAACCGGGCTGGTAAGCACCAGTCCTTACCACCTCTTCATCGGCGACCGGCCGGAAACCACCCTGTAGGGCGTGGTCATCTCCAGCATCTCCATAGCCATCATGGGCTTTTTGGTGTGGCAAAAACGGCGGGTGGGCCATCAATTAAATTCCGAACCCCTCCTGGCCGATGCCAACTGCACCATGACCTGCCTCTATATGTCCGTGATCTTACTTATCAGCAGTGGGATCTACGCTTTATGGGGATGGCCCTACGTGGACAGCCTGGGCACCCTGGCCCTGGCCTTTTACGCCTTCCGGGAAGGCCGCGAATGCTTTGAAAAAGCCCGCCGGGAAAAGTACTGTGCTTGCTAGGCCCCCCCATAAATTAACGTTATGCCGCTAAAACAATCCTATTGCCAATACGCCCTGAACCAACCGCCGGACGATGTAGATCGGCGCTATCATGATACCCAGTATGGATTTCCCCTTACATCGGACGCTGAGCTGTTCGGGCGTTTTATACTGGAGATCTTTCAGGCGGGGCTTTCCTGGCGGCTTATTCTACAGCGTCAGGAAAACTTTCGGGATGCTTTTTCGGGCTTTTCTATTCAGGCCATCGCCCGTTACGATCAGGAGCAGGTAGAACGCCTGCTGGCCGATGCAGGCATCATCCGCAACCGGCGTAAAATAGAAGCGGTTATTTATAATGCCCAGCAGGTGGTGGATTTGCAAGAAGCGTACGGTTCCTTTAAACTGTGGCTGGACCACCATCATCCGCTGGCGCTTACTGAATGGCTGAAGCTCTTTAAGGGCCACTTTAAGTTTACCGGCCCGGAGATCACCAAGGAGTTTCTAATGAGTACGGGTTACCTAGCCGGGGCGCATCAGCCCGATTGCCCTGTGTATCAGTACCTGGCCGAGAAATAGCGCCCCATGGAGCCCGCTTTTTTGTTTTTGGCCGGAACCACTTTTGGCCGGTAGGCCGCCTACAAAATGCCGGGCTAGAGGCTAAACTTTATCGGCGGCTACCTTGTACTGGGGGTCCTCGTAGTAATTGACCTCGATGATGGCCTGGGCGTCCTCCAGGAGCTTGTAGCAATCTTCGCTGAGGTGCCGCAAATGCACCTTCTTGCCGGCGCGGGCGTAGCGCTCCGTGAGCTTGTTGAGGGCTTCGATGGCCGACATATCCACCACGCGGCTTTCCCGGAAGTCCAGGACCACGTGCTCGGGATCTTCTTCCACGGTAAACTTATCCATAAAAACCGTAGTGGAACCGAAAAAGAGGGGGCCGTAAATTTCGTAGTGTTTCCAGCCGTTTTCGTCGATCCGCTTGCGCGCGCGGATGCGTTTGGCATTGTCCCAGGCAAATACCAGCGCCGCAATAATGACGCCCACCAATACCGCCAGGGCCAAATTGTGCAAGACTACCGTAACCCCCGTGACCAATACCATTACCAGCACGTCTGATTTGGGCATTTTGTTGAAGGTACGGAGGCTGGCCCACTCAAAAGTGCCCACCGCCACCATGATCATCAGGCCGGTGAGCGCTGCCATGGGCAGTTTTTCTACCAAACCGGCGCCAAACATGATGAAAAGGAGCAAACTGATGGCCGCTACGATCCCGGAAAGGCGGGCGCGAGCTCCAGAGGAAACGTTGATCAGGCTCTGGCCCAGCATGGCACATCCCCCCATGCCCGAGAAGAGACCGGAAAGGATATTGGCGGAGCCCTGCGCTACACATTCTTTATTGCCCCGTCCGCGGGTTTGGGTGATCTCGTCCAGAATGTTGAGCGTCAATAGGCTTTCAATCAGGCCCACCCCGGCCATTATGGCCGCGTAAGGGAATATTACCACCAGGGTGTTCCAGCTAATGGGCACCTGGGGTAGATGAAAGGGGGGGAAGCCGCCGCTAATGGAGGTGATATCGCCGACCGTTTTGGTGTCTATGCCCAGCCCCAATACCACCCCAAAGACCACCAGGATGGCCGCTAGGGAGGAAGGAAACGCCTTGGTGAGTCTGGGCAGGCCCCAAATGATCAAGATGGCGAGCAGCACCAGGCCCAGGAAGGTGTAGAGAGGCGCCCCGGTAAGCCACTGGCTGCTCTCGTCCTTAAACTGCCCGAGCTGCGACATAAAAATGATGATGGCCAGCCCATTGACAAAACCAAAGATCACCGGGTGGGGCACCAGCCGCATCAATTTCCCCAGGCGAAGAAAGCCGGCCGCCATCTGGAGGAGCCCGGCCAGTATTACCGTGGCAAAGACATATTCGGGGCCGTGAGATTGGGCCAGGGTGACCAGCACCACCGCCACGGCGCCCGTGGCGCCCGAGATCATTCCCGGCCGCCCGCCCAGAATGGAGGCGACCAGTCCCATCATAAAGGCGGCGTAAAGGCCCGTAAGCGGCGACAAGCCCGCAACCAGCGCGAAGGCCACCGCCTCAGGGATCAGGGCCAGGGCCACGGTAAGACCGGAGAGGACCTCCGTTTTATAATCTACTTTTTGCTTGAAGTCGAATAGATTGAGGTATTTCTTCATCTGAAGACCTAAATAATGTTATAATGTTAATGCTCTAATAACAGATTTTTAAAAATAAAAAATCGTTAAATAGAATGACAAGCGCGGTTTGGAAGCGGCAAAAGTAGGTGTTTTTTAGGGCGCTACCCGCTCTTGCGTAAAGGCATTTTAAGGCCCCCTGAAGGCGGTCGGCGCCTCTGGTATTTTAGCCCGCCAGGCCCGTACTTTGCCGCCATGAACAAACAGGGCACCGTCCACCTCTTGCAGCACGCGCCTCACGAAACCCCGGGGCATATCACCCATTGGTTGGAAGCGGAGGGTTTTG
>CAJXMS010000292.1 GCA_913056475.1 uncultured Bacteroidota bacterium | reverse complement strand
CAGCAGGGGCGCCACCGGCTCTATGAAAAGGTCCAAGCCGGTCATGAGGGCGGCCGCGGCGGGGATCGCTGCCCAGGGGCTTTTAAAGATTTGATCGGCCAGGGCGCCAGCGGCCAGGGACAGCAGAAACCAATTAAGGCCTATGATAAGGGGGACCCCGGAAAGCAGGGGCGCGAGGGAGGGGCCATAGCGGTAGAGGCCAAAGGGCCACCCCGTATGAATGCCCACCCACTCAATGGCGTAGCCCAGAATGAAACAAGCGCCCAGAAAGGAAACCAAGCCGCGCTTACCGTCCGGTAAAGCCAGCGAGAGCAGTACCGTAGAAAGCACCAGGTTAAGCGGCGTAAAACGGGCGTAAAATGCCCGATCCCAGTAAACGATGGTGAGGATACCGAAGGCGTGAATAAGCAGCAACACCACCCAGCCGTACTGCTGCAACCAGGACCGGAGAGTGGATGTCTTAGGGGGCATGACAGGCATAAGGCAAAATTAGCGGCAAAGTTCTATTCCAGGGTATCGCCCCTTAAGGCGCGGTAACGCTGTCGTGCCTCAGCGGCAAAAAAGCTATCCACGTAATCAACAAAAAGCTGCCGGTAAAGATCCATGGCTTTTTCGGGCTGGCGGTCCTCGTAAGCCCGGGCCAGGCGCATCAAAGCGTCATCGGCCAGGGTGCTTTCCGGGAATTGGGCCAGCAGCCCAGCGTATTGTTGGCGGGCCAGGGAATCGCGCCCCTGGCGTTCGTAAATGCGGCCCTGGAGAAAGCTCACGTTATCGAGAATCTCGTGACCGGGAAAGGCGATGGGCATGCGTTCCAGTAGTCCCAGGGCGGAGTCGAGTTTGCCGCGATACTGGAGCAGGTCGGCCCGGGCATAGGTTTCCAGGGCCTCGGTGCTGCTGTCCAGGGCCATGTTTTCCGTGATGAGGAGGCTGTAGCGCATGGCATCGTTAGCTATTTCTTTGGAAGTAGAGCGTTTGAGCACATCAAAAATGCCTTGCGCCCATTCGAAATCGCCGGTAAAGTAGGCCGCCTGGGCCCTTTTAAACTTGGCTTCTTGCCCTAAGGTGGTCTGCTCCAGGTCGGCTTCGGCGCGTTTGTAGTAGATGATGGCATCCCAACGCTTGCCCTGGTAGAGGAGCACATCGGCCAGAAGGATTTGACACCGCGCCCGTTCTTGCGGGTCACGGCTCCGCTGAATGGCCTTTTCCAGGAGGCGGATGGCTTCCGGCACTTGCGCCAGAGGATAGGCGAGGATTTGCGCCTGCTGACGCAGGAACTTCGGGTAAAGCCGGCTTTTGCTCAGCTCATCATCGGCCTGCTGGTAGGCCTGGGCTAGCTTTCGCCAGGCGGACATCCCACCTTCCGCCCGGTTTTCCAGGGCCTGGTAACGGCTATGGAGCTTTCCGAGTAGTGCTTTCTGCTGATAGGTACTCTCTTTAAAACGCTGACGCAGGAAAGAAAATATTTCCTGGCTGAGCTCATATTCCCGGTTGTTGTCACTGATGCGCGCCAGCCTCATCAGCTCCCCGGCCGCTGCCTGGTCCCTGCGGGCCAGCGCCTGAAGCTGGACAAAAGCCCCGCGGAGATTGCCTTCCTGGGTGTAGAGATAAATGAGTAAATCGTTTAGCCGGCGGGAGCCCCCCTGCTGAATTTTCCGGATGAGGAGCTGCTTGAGAAAGGCCAGCTCTTCCTGGATGCCCCCTTTATTGATGGCCCGGCCCAGGAGGACCTTTACCGTATTGAGGTAAGCTGGATTTTGCTCCACCATACCTACGTACATGCGGTACATATTCCGGATTTGCCCCAGCTCCCCGTACACCAGGGCTTTTTGATAATCGAAACGCATGCTGCGCCGCTGCGCCTCTGCTTTCTGATACACCTTGAGGGCCAGCCGGGGATAGCCCTGCTGCTGAAGGCGCTTTCCATAACTATAGGCCCGGCCGGGCTGCTCGGCAATGCGCTGGAGAATGTCTTCCTCGGTTTTTTGGGCCTGCCGCTGCTGATCCTGCTGGAGCTGGGCGTAATATTCGTCGATTTGGTAGATATGGCCCCGGTTGGGCAATTTTTTAAAAAACCGCCGGGCCAGGCGCTCGGCTTTCCGCCACTCGTTTAGGGCCCCGTAACTATCAAAGCCCAGGCGGTAAGCCCGCTGCGGGCCACCCCGGCTGAGCAGGGGATCTAGCTCGTCCAGGGCTTTTTGGTAATCTTCCCGCCCGAAATATTGCTCTGCCAGGGCCAGCTTTTGCTTAACCCCAGTCTGGGCTTGCAAAACGGGCGTGCTAAGGCCCAGCAAACACAAGTAAAATAACAATCCGGCTGTGAACGACCGCTTTCGCATGAGCATAAAACGAGGCATAAGGGATTTAAGTTTCAGCACGCTCCTCCGCGGGCAGCGCCTCCAGGAGGTTTTCATACTGCAGCTGGGTGGTGTCCCAGCGCCGACGGGCGTCCTGCAAAGGGGTAGCCCGCCGGCGCATCCAGCGATCCAAGGCCTTCACGGCGCGGGTTTCCCGTTTTAGGTAGCGCTCGCTCTCCATTTCGGTGACTTTCTTGTCCCGAATGCTGCGCTTGAGGTCCTGGAGCTGCTTCCGGGTATAGGCCAATTCCTTTTCCCGCTCGCCGGCCTCTTCCATAAACTTCTCGTAAGACTCGAGCATCACGAAAAGGTCGTTCATGGGCCCGGTCCAGAAGGACTTGTCGCTGGAGTCGGCATAACTTTCTCCCAGCCGCTCATGGAGGAACTCCATGCGCTCCAGGGTTTCCCTATTTTCATCGGAATGGGAGGTCTGGTAGGTTTGTTCCAGGGTGTCGAGTTCCAGGAGGAGACT
>CAJXMS010000291.1 GCA_913056475.1 uncultured Bacteroidota bacterium | reverse complement strand
AGCAGCCCGCCGCCAGTCCCACCCAAAGCTGGGAACCGACCAGTACTATGTAAAGACTTTTAAGAAAACGCACCGTTATTTATCACGAAGAGCGGGGGAAAGTTTTAAGGCTGGCCTCCGGAATGGCCGTTGCTAAAATCCATCATCATCTTTTGGCACCTGCTCCTGGTTTTTTACCAGGGGCCGCCTCGGGCATCCACACTAGCCTTAGGCCTAATTTTTTCGGTCAAGAACAGGGAATTTCACCGTTCAATGGCTGCGCTTGGCAGCGGCCGCAAAGGTACAAGCTGGATCGACGCACATTTGGCCGATAGGCCGCCCAAAAAAAACCGCGAAAAAGAAGCGAAAAGCACTAACAAAGCAGTGGGCTATGTGTTAGCTTTGCCCGAGCAAAAAGCTCATAGAACCCTTCTAATTTTCACCCTAAAAAGACGATGATATTATGGAGAAGGATGCATTTGCTTACCGTCACATAGGTCCGCGCCCCAGCCAGAAAGAAGAAATGCTGCAGGCCATAGGCGCGCACTCGATGGAGCAGCTCATAGGCGATACCATTCCAGCGTCCATCAGATTGCCCAAAGATCTTAACTTAAATGCCCCCCTTTCTGAAAATGAATTTACCGGGCATATAAGGCAGTTGGCGCGCAAAAATAAAGTGTATAAAAGCTACATAGGCCTGGGTTATCACGATACCATCCTACCCGGGGTGATTCAGCGTAATATTCTGGAAAACCCCGGCTGGTACACGGCCTACACCCCTTACCAGGCGGAAATAGCGCAGGGAAGATTGGAAATGCTGCTCAACTTTCAAACCATGATCAGCGACCTTACCAGCCTGCCCCTGGCCAATGCCAGCCTGCTGGATGAGGCCACCGCCGCCGCGGAGGCCATGACCATGTTCCATGCTGCCCGCAGCCGCAGCCAGAAAAAAGCAGGGGTAAACAAGTTTTTCGTGTCTATCCACTGCCTTCACCAAAATATAGCCCTGCTTAAAACCCGCGCGGAACCCCTGGGGATAGAGCTGGTGGTAGGCGATCACCGCGAGGTAAGCCTCAGCGACCAGTACTTCGGCGCCCTGCTTCAATATCCGGCCGCCGATGGCGCCGTGTACGATTACAGCGACTTTATGAAGCGGGCCGAAGAACATAACCTCCAGGTAGCCGTGGCGGCCGATATCATGAGCCTGGTCATGCTAACTCCTCCCGGAGAATGGGGCGCCAAAGCGGTAGTAGGAACTACCCAGCGCTTTGGCATTCCCCTGGGCTTTGGCGGACCGCACGCGGCCTTCTTTGCCACCACGGAAGAATATAAACGCCAAATCCCCGGTCGCATCATCGGACGCACGGTTGACAGCTCGGGACAACCCGCCCTGCGCATGGCCCTGCAAACGCGCGAGCAGCACATCAAAAGAGACCGCGCTACTTCCAATATCTGTACCGCCCAGGTGCTCCTGGCCGTAATGGCAGGAGCCTACGGTGCCTACCACGGCCCGGAAGGGCTGAAAAACATTGCCCGAAAAATTCACCACTACGCGGTAAGCTTGAGTGAAGGACTGCGCAAGCTGGGCTACAAGCAAATCAATGAATACTTCTTTGATACCCTGCGGGTGGAACTGGGCGAAGTGGATAGCGAAAAAATCCGCCAACTGGCCCAGGAAAAAGAGATCAACCTCCGTTACATAAGCAATCGGGAAGTAGGCATAAGCCTTAATGAAACCACCACCCTCGAGCGGGTAGAAGAGCTGGTAGCGGTATTTGCCGCGGCTAAGGGAGCCCCCTGCCCCACGGTGAAAATGCTCGATGTGGACATCATCCCCGACGGCCAACGCCGCCAGAGCAGCTTCCTGCAGCACCCCGTGTTTAACAGCTACCACAGCGAAACGGAGATGATGCGCTACCTGAAAAAACTGGAGCGCAAAGACCTTTCGCTGAATCACAGCATGATCCCCCTGGGCAGCTGTACCATGAAGCTCAATGCCGCTACCGAAATGCTGCCCCTGAGCTGGCCGCTCTTTGCCCACATTCACCCCTTTGCGCCAGAAGAGCAGACCACCGGCTACCGCGAAATGATCGCCAACCTGGAACGCGACCTGGCCGAAATTACCGGCTTTCACGCCGTTTCTATGCAACCCAACTCCGGCGCCCAGGGCGAGTACGCCGGCCTCATGGTGATCCGTGAATACCATCGCTCGCGCGGAGAAGACCATCGCAACATTACCCTTATCCCCGACTCGGCCCACGGAACCAATCCCGCCAGTGCCGTAATGGCCGGCACCAAAGTGGTGGTGGTGAAGTGCGATGAGCAAGGGAACATAGACGTGGACGACCTTAAAGCCAAGGCCGAAAAACATAGCGACAACCTTGCCGCCCTTATGATCACCTACCCCTCTACCCACGGGGTTTTTGAAGAGCGGGTGCAGGAAATCACCCAGCTTATCCACCACCATGGCGGTCAAGTGTACATGGATGGCGCCAATATGAATGCCCAGGTAGGCCTCACTAGCCCAGGTGCCATCGGGGCCGACGTGTGCCACCTCAACCTGCATAAAACCTTTGCCATCCCCCACGGTGGAGGGGGGCCCGGAATGGGCCCCATCGGGGTAGCCGAACATCTGGCCGACTTCCTGCCCAATCACCCCGTGATGAACACCGGTGGTAAAAATGGGATATCGCCCATCTCCGCCGCCCCTTACGGTAGTGGGTTGATCCTCATTATCAGCTACGCCTACATCCGGATGCTGGGCAGCCAAGGGCTGCGAGAAAGTACCGAATACGCCATCCTCAATACCAATTATCTCAAAGCCCGCCTGGGCGAAGACTTCCCCGTACTCTACACCAATAACAAAGGA
>CAJXMS010000290.1 GCA_913056475.1 uncultured Bacteroidota bacterium | reverse complement strand
CAGCCTCATGCTGTACAGCTGGGGCCGCGGGCATGACAGCTCTCTGCTGGGCCGGCTGGGCAATCCGCCCGTTTTGCTGGATAAAGCCCGGACCCAGCAGAGCCTTACCCAGCTGGAAAATTATTATTTTAACCGGGGTTACTTTCAGGTAAAAAGTCAGTATCAATTAGAAAAAAAAGGAAAAAAGGCCGCTGTGCGCTACCAGCTTCAGCTGGGGCCGCGTTACACCATTGATACGCTCGTATATCAGGTAGATGACCCCTACATAAGGGGTCTTTTTAAGGGCTACCAACAGGGCAGCCTAATCCAGGAGGGGGCTCCCTACCAGGCACCCGTACTGGACCAAGAACGCCAGCGCCTGAGCGCCTTGCTGCGCAACCGCGGGTACTACGATTTTTCGCCTTCCTATATCACCTACCTGGCTGATACGGTAAGTCCCGTCCTACCCCGGCGCGTAAAGCTGGTCTTGCGAGTGCAAAAGCGTCAGCTTCGCCAGGGCGACTCTTTAGTGCGGCGGCCCCACCAACGCTACCGGCTGGGACGGGTAGTTCTACGCCCCGATTATAATTACATAAAGCCCACAACGCCACAAGATACCATTGAGCACCGCGGCTATCACATGGCCTTCGACACCCTGCGCTACCGACCCCGCTACCTTACCGATGCCCTGCACCTGGCGCCCGGTAGTTTTTTTCGCCAGAAAAAGCTGGAAGAAACCTACGCCCACCTGGCCAGCTACCAGGCCTTCTCGATCACCGAAATCACCTTTCAGCCGCTCGGCTCCGCGCGGGATACCGCTCTTTTGGAGGCACAGGTACGCCTGGAGCCCCGCCCAAAATACAGCCTTAACCCCAGCCTTGAAGCCACCAATACCAGCAGCAACTTGGGCATCAACGGCAACTTGAGCCTTACTGCCCGCAATGTGTTCCGCGGTGGTGAAGCGCTTAAACTAGACCTGAGCAGCGGCCTGCAATACCAGCCCACCGTGGGCAATCAGGCCAATCTCTCCCGAACCTTTGAACTCCGAGCGGAAATAGGTCTGGACATACCGCGTTTTTTACTGCCTTTTAATACCGAGGGCCTGGTGCCCAAGCGCATGCTGCCCCGGAGTGAAGTAAAGCTCTTTGCCAGCCGAACCAACCGGATCGAATTTGACCGGGAAACCTTCGGGGGGCGCCTTGATTATCGCTGGCAGCAGGATGCCCTTAAGCAGCACCGCCTCAGTGTACTCAATACCAGCTTCTCCAATCTCTTGTCCATTCAGGATGGGTTTGTGGAGGAGCTTAGCCCCATTCAGCAACTGGCCTTCAGCTCCGAATTTGTAAGCAGCACCACCTGGGACTTTACCTACAACGGGCAGCCTGCGGCCCAAGGCGGGGCTTATCATTACTTCAATAGCAACCTGGAATTGGGAGGGAACTTACAAGCCCTGATCCACAACAGCTGGGCCCGCCCAAATAGCTCCGATCAAAACCTGGATGAGCTCTTCTCGGTTCCCATTTATCAATTTGCCCGCCTTAAGGCCGACTACCGCTACTACTGGCCCATAGACGAGGATCACCTTTGGATACAGCGGCTCACCGGCGGATTTGTGCGGCCTTTTGGCAATAGCCGCCTGAATAGGCCGGCCGGCGACCTACTGCTGCCCCCGTTCTCGCGCTTTTTCTTTTTGGGCGGAAGCAACGACCTGCGGGCCTGGCCCGCCTACCGCGCCGGCGGAGGAAATGCCCAGGTAACCAGCTACACCCAAAACCCCGGAGATAGCAGCGGCTTTGCCACGGGAACCCTTAAATTACTGGCCAACAGTGAATACCGATTCCCTATCTACAGCTATCTCCAAGGGGCGCTTTTCCTCGACGCCGGCAATATTTGGCTTACCGGCGGGCTCGAAAAGGACCAGCCCGCTACCGCCTTTTCCGCGTCGGACCTGCTGGGCGATCTGTACTTAGGCACCGGCTTCGGCCTGCGGTTGGATCTGGATTATTTTGTGATTCGCTTTGATACCGGCCTCAAAATAAGAGACCCGGGCTACCGCGCCCAGAATCAAGAATGGGTAATCGCCACGCAGCCTGTCCTGCCCAACCTGGTTTTTAACATCGCCCTGGGCTATCCTTTTTAAGCGCCTCCTCCGGGCAAAATATATTTTACATTTGCCCCCTGAGTATTCGTTAAACCCCCAAAGAACTGGCAGAATGGACTTAAATCAAATAACCGACCTCCTCGGCTCCGAAGCCGATTCCCTCTTGCGCCATCAGAGCAAAACCATTCCTGCGGACCAGCTCCATCAACCTGGTCCGGATTACGTAGACCGAGCCTTTGGAGGCAGTAACCGTTCTCCCCAGGTGCTCAAAAGCCTGCAGAGCCTCTACAGCCACGGCCGCCTGGCCCATACGGGCTACCTTTCCATTCTCCCCGTTGATCAAGGCATAGAACACTCCGCCGGAGCCTCCTTTGCCAAAAATCCAATCTATTTTGACGGCGAAAACATCGTAAAACTTGCCATGGAAGGCGGTTGTAACGCCGTAGCTTCTACCTTCGGGGTGCTGGCCAGCGTGTCGCGCAAGTACGCCCACCGCATTCCTTTTATTGTGAAGCTCAATCATAACGAACTGCTCACCTACCCCAATACCTACGATCAGATCATGTATGGAAGCGTAGACGAAGCCTGGAACATGGGGGCCACCGCCGTGGGAGCTACCATCTACTTTGGTTCGCAGGAAAGCAATCGCCAGATCGTGGAAATAGCCGAGGCCTTTGAAAGAGCCCACGAACTGGGCATGGCTACCATTCTTTGGTGCTACCTTCGCAATTCCGCTTTCAAGCAAGATAAGGACTACCACGTATCGGCCGATATTAGCGC
>CAJXMS010000289.1 GCA_913056475.1 uncultured Bacteroidota bacterium | reverse complement strand
GTGCTGATGCCCGGTGGTAGAGGGGGCATGGGCAACGTGCACTTTAAGTCCTCCACTTTTCAAACCCCCCGATTTGCCCAGCCCGGCGAGCCTGGCCAGGAAGGCTGGCGTATTTTAGAACTCAAAGTGCTCGCCGATGTAGGCCTGGTAGGCTTTCCCAATGCAGGCAAATCGACCCTCATCTCCGCCCTCACCGCCGCGCGCCCGGAAGTAGCTGATTATCCTTTTACCACCCTTACCCCCAAGCTGGGCATTGTAGCTTACCGAGACTTTCGCTCATTTGTAATGGCCGATATTCCCGGTATAATCGAAGGCGCTCATCAAGGGAAAGGCTTAGGACATCGCTTCCTGCGCCACATCGAACGCAATGCTGCATTGCTCTTCATGGTGCCCGCTGATGCGGACGATATAGCCCAGCAGTATCAAGTACTATTGAATGAGCTAGAGGCCTTTAGCCCTGAATTATTGGACAAACGCCGACTCCTGGCCATCTCCAAGGCCGATCTTTTAGACGAAGAATTAACCGCAGAGCTAAACCAAGAATTATTAACTAAATTGCCCGCCAATGTGGAATTTAGTTTTATTTCTGCCGTTTCTGGTCAAGGTTTAACCGCCCTTAAAGACCGGTTATGGGAACTCATTAAACCTCAATAAAGTGCTGGACTGGTTACTTCTATGGGACGCTGCCCTCTTAGCTGAACTCACCTCTTCGGGCGCCCCCTTTTGGGATGTATTTATGGCCTGGGTTTCCAATCGCTGGATTTGGATCCCCTTTTATGTGCTTCTCTTATACCTCCTTTTTCGGGAGCTGCCGCTTAAAAGCTTTCTTTGGGCGGTGGGCTATATTATCCTGTTGATTATAGCTACCGATCAAATTTCGGTACAGCTTTTTAAGTTCACTTTCGAGCGTCCCCGTCCCTGTCACGAGCCCTGGCTACAGCACCTACTGCATCTCTACGAGGGGCATTGTGGGGGGCCTTACGGGTTTGTCTCTTCTCACGCGGCCAATGTTTTTGGCTTCGCCACTTTTCTGGGCATATTGTTTAAGCGCCAGTGGGCGGCCAGCTTACTGCTTATCTGGGCGGCTTTGATCGGTTACAGCCGCATTTACCTGGGCGTTCATTATCCCTTAGATGTACTGGGCGGCCTTTTTCTGGGCGTCTTGCTGGGGCTACTGGCCGGTTTTTTATTTTCTCGTTTCCCCGGGATGGCCACCGCTTCGGTAGCTTCTTCCTCCGCTTCACGTGACAAGGAGGCCCAGGGGCCAAAAGAGACCCCGGCCTCGTGAATGTTTTATGGGTGTTTTTGGGCGGCGGTCTTGGTAGTGTATGCCGTTATCTTATCTCCCGCGGATTGATTTTGCTGCGTTACCAAGGAGTCTTTCCCCTGGCGACCTTTTTGGCCAATACCTTAGCCTGCCTTCTCTTAGGCTACCTCGCTTTTCGCTATGCGGGAAAAATTTCTTCGGGTCATCAACTATTTTGGATGGTAGGCTTTTGCGGAGGATTTAGCACCTTTTCTACCTTTAGTTTGGAAAGTTGGTACCTCCTTCAGGGGGGCCATTATCTGTGGCTCGCAATCAATATACTTTTAAGCCTGATCATGGGGCTTTCCATTATGTATGCGGCCGCCGCAGGCGGGCCCTCTTAGACCACTTTTTCCAACGCTCTGGAAAATGGGCAGGGCTCTGCTTCTAGCGTAAAATGGTGATGTGGCCCTTTTGTACCTCCACGCGCCCCTGGCGCGGAACCTCCGCTACCAGCACGTAAGCGTAGCTTCCTTGCGGAACCTTCTCGCCATTGCGATCGTCCGTACCATCCCACGCAGGCGTGTCCTCGGTAGAGGTGTGTACCAACTCGCCCCAGCGGTTGTAGATATATAGGCTGTGGGAGCTTGTGCCAGAGATAACGTATTCGAAGTAGTCGTTGGTCCCATCGTCATTAGGACTAAAGGCGTTGGGCAGAAAGAAATTAATGGGTTCTTCTACGTAGACGGTATCGCGCAGGGTGTCGGTGCAATTGAAACGATTGGTTACCACTTGGGTAAAGACCTTAGGGCCTGTGCTATCTGCCGTGTAGGCTTGTTCGCCTACCAGCGTGTTGGTGCTCCCATTGGGCAGGATAAGGAGCACGGATTGAGCGGAACTCAAGGTATCGCTGCGTATCGTAAAGACGGGGTTGTAGATATCTACCTGCTCCGGGCTTACCTCCAAAAGCCCCCGCGGTCTGGGCTGGGCGCGAATGACGGCGGGAAAGGTCTCTTCCAGGGTATCCCGGCAGCCTTCATAAGCAATAAGGCGGTGATAAACCGTGTAAATACCGGGCGTCCGGTAGGTATGAGTAGGGGAGGCCTTGTTCGAGGTATTGCCATCGCCAAAATCCCAAAAATGATAAGCATTACCATAAAAGCGGCTGCTGTCCCGAAAAGATACGCTGAGGGGAACGCATTCGGACTGATTGGGAACTTGGTGGCGAAGCTCGGGCCTGGCAAAGAGTTGAATAGAGTCTTGATGAACGTCCGTACAGCCAAAATCCGTTACTTCCAGGGTAATGAGGTACTGCCCCGGACTATCGTAGCGAAGCCCCATGACGGAATCCTGGGCACTGCGAAAAGCGCGGTTGGTAGCCCCGCCAAAATTCCAATTTATTTCGGCATCGGAACTGTAATTCCCGTTGATGGTTAGATCTAGGGAGTGGGCGTCAAAACAGCTGATGTCGGGTAAATCGAAAGTAACCGCTACGGAGTCGTACACCCGGTAGGTGGCCTTTGCGGTATCCGAGCAGTTTCCATCGGGGTTGGCCACCAGCATTACTTCGTAGGTGCCGGTATCGGGGTAGGTGTAAGTAGGGTTGGCATTCCGGCTGGTA
>CAJXMS010000288.1 GCA_913056475.1 uncultured Bacteroidota bacterium | reverse complement strand
CTACGATGCGCTACAATCTTTCCCAGCACACCTCCCTCCGGCTACGGGCCTTGGGGATTGTAAGTTTCGGAGAGCCCCCTATCCTGATGATCCCCAGCCTGGGCCTTAGCTACCGCTGGCCGAAAAAGGAGGCGAAAGAAGTACAGCCTTGATTAGCGGGCAGGGCTCCTTTGGCCGGTAGGCCTAAAAAAGCTAATATGCCCGCGGCCCCTCGAAGTGGCGCGCCGAACGCGCGATGCGGTAGATCAATAACACCGCTACGGCGGCCGCGGCAGTGAGCACGGCATTATACCGCCCGTCTAAGAGGACTTGGTGCCGGTAAAATACCCCGGCGCAGGCCCAAATGATCACCCCGGCGTATACCCAATCAAACCGCCGGCTGAGGAAAAGCAGCCCCAGCAAGCCGGCGACAAGCAGCATGCCCGCGGCCCAAAAGGGCTCCGGCAGGCCGCCCCCATCCCAGCCCAGGTGGGTGAGCAGGGCGGCGGCATTGGCGATGAGGGCTACGCTGATCCAGCCCAGATAGAGGCTGTAAGGCGCTTGCACGCACCACTTTTCCAGGGAGGAGACGGGCCGTAAGCCGGGCCCCAGGTTGCGGTAGATCTGGATGAGCGTTAAGAGCAAAAAGCCCATGATGGCCAGGCTAAGACCCGGTAACCGGTGGTGCCAGGCGAGGATCCAGCCCACATTGGCGGCACAGCTCAGGAAAAACCACAAGCCGATAAGGCGGACGGCCCCGGGGAGTTCCTCCTGGCGGCGGTAGGCCCACCACTGCCAGGCCACAAAGGCGATGAGAAAGGCGTAGATGAGCCCCCAAATGGAAAAGGTGAAGCCCGCCGGCACAAAGAGGTTGGGATAAAGCGCGGAAAGGGCGCCGGTGGTGTAGCCGTTGATGGGCAGGGCATTGGCCAGGGTGTTGGTTAGCAGCACGGCCAGGAGGCCAAAGGTGTTTAAGGCGGGCAGCAACCAGGTGCGCATGAACAGGGCTATGGGGGATTAAACAAACATTTTTTCCAGCAAGTCGCCCACGTAATAGGAAACGGCCGCGGCGGCTGCGCCCAGGAAGAGGGTTTCCAGGATGCTGCGCAGCAGTTTGGTCTGGTTGACCACCGCCTTAAGTCCGCCGATAATGGCAAACACGATGCCCGTAAGCACCGAGGAGATGGTGAAAAGGGGCCAGTCGTGCGGGGAGAAATAATCTACCACGTAAATGAGCAGGGGCACCAGGCCCCAAAGGAGAAAGCTCCCGAAAGTAACCCCACCCATGGCGGCGGGGGATTTGCTTTCTTCGCTCATTTCCAGCTCTTCCTTCATCATCACGTCCACCCAGCGGTCTTTATCGGCGGTAATGGTATCTACTACTTTTTCCAGGAGCTCGCCTTCAAAGCCCTTGGCCTGGTATATCTCGCGGATTTCTTCGCGTTCTTTTTGGGGCAGGTGATCTACCTCCCAGTATTCGATCTTTTTGTGCTTGTCGTAGTTTTCCTTTTCGCTTTTGGTGCTGAGGTAAGAACCCACGCTCATGGCAAAACCATCGGCGAGGAGATTGGCAAAGCCGAGGATGATAACCACTTTGCTGTCCAGATTACCTCCCGTAGCCCCGGCCACCACCGCAAAGGTGGTGACGCTGCCATCGATACCGCCGTACACGAACTCGCCGAGGTATTCTTGAAAACGATTGATGAGGGGAAAGCGGGAACCGTGGATCCGGTCTTCATGGGCATGGTGGGAAGCGCTCACGGGTTATTTTTTTTAAGGGGTTTGGATCTTGCCATCACGCAAATATAAGGGGAGGCCCGGACAAGGCGGGCAGGGTCCGGTGACCTTCTTTACCGAGCAACTCGGGGAAAAGAGCCATTTTTGCCCGCCATGAATCAGCCGGGGTTCCATAAAAGAAAGGGGGATTACAGGGTATGGCTATGCTTGCTTATGGTGAGCCTTTTGCCGGGCCCGGCGGAGCTTTCGGGCCAGGAAGATTTACAGCTCCGCCATCAGGCGCTTTACTGGCTTGGGGCCGACTGGGGCTATCGCTGGGGCAGGGGCTACGAGGTTTCGATCGAAGCGGAGGAACGCCGGTACTTCCCCGGCGCCGGGGGAGCTCCTTTTTTACGGCACCAGCGCATCCTGCCCAATGTGTACTTGAGTAAGCGCTGGGGCCGCGGCTGGCGAGCAGGGGTGGGCCAGTGGCTCTTTACCATTGCCCGGCCTCAGGACCCTACGCAGCCGGTTTCCGCCCTTATTCCGGAGCACCGCACGTACCTCCGCCTACGAAAGCGCTACCGGCGCTCCCAGGGAGCCTTCTGGCAGTGGCGTTTGCAGTCCGAGTACCGGCTCTTTCGCGGGGCGGGTGAAGGGCCCTTCTCGGGACCGGTAGCCCGGGAAGACTACCGCCAGCGGTTCCGGTTTACTTATTCCTGGCCGCTGGGGCAGGACTGGCACCTGTCCGTGGGCGATGAGCTGCACCTCCGCCTGGCGACCACGGGTTCGGGGGGGCTCTTTCAGCAAAACCGCATCATGGCCCGCTTCAGCAGGCGTTGGGGAGCTGCCCAACGACTGAAGACCACCCTGGGCTTCATCCAGTGGTGGCAGCCCTCCGGGGCTCCGCGGAGCTATTACAGCCGGTACATTTTCCGGTTCCAGATCGGATACCGCTGGGGCACCTGGAAAGGGGCCTAAAAGCAAAAATGCCTTGCGGCCCGGACGGGCCGCAAGGCATTGCTTAGCAAAAAATTGGGTCGTAAGGCGGTGGTGCCCGTTGTTCGTATGGGCGGCTTACCGCCTGGCTTACAGCTCGAACTTTATGCCCTGCGCCAGGGGAATTTCAGTGGAATAGTTGATGGTGGTAGTTTGCCGGCGCATGTAGGCTTTCCAGGCGTCGGAGCCGCTTTCGCGACCGCCGCCGGTATCCTTTTCCCCGCCAAAGGCGCCGCCAATTTCCGCCCC
>CAJXMS010000287.1 GCA_913056475.1 uncultured Bacteroidota bacterium | reverse complement strand
ATTTCTTCGTCGCGGAGCAGAAAACCAAAGCCCTCCCGCAGGGGCAGATCCTGGAGGAAATGGCCCGAGTAAAAGAGCCCGCCAAAAATGAGGGAAAGCAGCCCCAGGCCAATGCCTATGAGTAGAAGCACCCCTACAAATTTGAGGAGAAAACGAAAGATAGTGCCCAGGACCTGCCCCAAACGGCTCAGGAAATGGCCCAGGGTAGAATGGCTGCGGGATGGGGCGGGCCGCCCCATTTCGATGGTGGATAAATTTACCGGTTGTCCCTGCATGCGAAGCCGGTCGGTGGTGGTGTGGGCCTTGGGCACGGCCAGCCAAAGGATGAAGTAAATAAAGATGGATAGGCCGCCCGTAAAAAGAAGCACCAGAAATAAGAGCCGTAGCCAAATGACATCAATGCCAAAGTAATGGGCGAGGCCACTGGCTACCCCACCGAGTATGCGGCTGTCGGGATCGCGAAAGAGCTTTTTGGAGGGGGAATAGTTACCGGCCTCAGCAGCGGCCCCGGGGGAGGTTTCCCGGGCGGCATCATCCAGGTAATCTTCGGGATGGCCCATTACGCTGATTACTTCTTCTACCATGGAAAGGCTTATCACGCCCTCCGGGCCGCTGCGTTTTTCCTGGAAGAGCTCGGCCATGCGGAGTTCCACATCGCTTATGATCTCGCTCTTCCCGGGGGTTTGGGCCAGTTGATTCTGGAGGCTGTTGAGATAGCTTTCCAGGCGGGCAAAGGCGTCTTCATCGATGTGAAAGACGGTGCCGCCCAAATTGATGTTGAGCGTCTTTTTCATGAGGGCTTGGGATTTTGTTGGGTGGCTTTTACGGCTTGGGCCAGTTGCTGCCAGGTTTTCTGCAACTCTTGCTGGGCGGCGCAACCGGCTTCGGTGATGCTATAATATTTACGCGGGGGCCCGGCGTTAGATTCTTCCCAGCGGTATTCGAGCAGGCCATCGTTTTTAAGCCGGGTAAGCAGGGGGTAGAGCGTGCCTTCTACTACGATGAGCTCCTGCTCCTTCAGGGCGGAGATGATCTCATTGGCGTAAGCAGAGCGCTGATGGAGTAGCTGCAAAATGCAAAGCTCCAGGATGCCTTTGCGCATTTGCGCCTTGGTATTCTCCACCTTCATGAACGGGTTTTTTCGAGCTGGACATCACCTGTAAGACTTATGAACCATTGTCTTTGACCCTGGGCTTCCTTAACGAGTAAGCAGAGCTGCTTTTGTCCGGCCGCAGTAGTAGCGCCCAGTACCTTCATAGCGGGGTCCGGAGCGGGAAGGCCGGGAGTGGAAACCCGCTGAAAACCGAGCGCCAGGAGGGCCTTGGCCAGTACGGCCTGGGTGGTGATGGGCTCCCGCAGGAGTAGTACCCGCACCTTTTCCAGGCGACCGCTGCAAGTAAGCTGGAGGCTGGGATGGCCAAAATCCAGCGAAAAGGAATCGGCTGCCCCCGGCTGGTAGTCCAGAGCCACGGACTGGGGATGCTGAGAGAGTTCTTGATAGAGGCTCTCCAGGGACGGCGCTTGTCCGGCAAGTGAAAGGCCGCTCAAGAGGGGGATAAGGAGAAAAAGGGATTTCATAAGGGTCTTGGCTTTCGTTTGTGTAGGCAAATGTAAAGCATACCAAAGGTACTATGCAATGCAAAGTAGCTGGTAGGTCGGTAAGTGGTGGAAAAGGGAGGCCTGATGGTGGATTAGTGGCTATAAAGTTGTTTTTCGGCTTTTTTCCCGCAAGACGGACTCCAAACGTTATGGTCAAGTAGATCATTAAATACGAAACCTGCTCTGGGAGCATTGCGCCTAAAAACGCACCAAGACATATAGCTATTTTCTGCCTCAGGAAGTTCCGCCCGTGAAAAAGTACGGCACAAGGGTTTAAGTGCTTAGATAACCGGCCCCAAAAAAAAGCCCGGTGCATCCATCGGATGACCGGGCTAAGAGCAATGGTACAGCGTAGCAAGAATAGTTTAAAGAAGCGTCATCCAGCCGTAGGGGTCTTTTCTCCTGCCCTGCCGAATATCGGTAAGCGTTTTCTTGATACGCATACCGTGCCCGTCCGCGGGGGTGGGAATTTCGTAATCGGTGCCCCGGTAGCCGATGGTAGAAATGGGGCTGATCACCGCGGCGGTGCCCATACCAAAGGCTTCTTTTAAGCGGCCGCCCTGGGCCGCTTCGATCACTTCGGGCACCTTAATGGGCCGCTCCTCCACTTGGAGCTGACCTTCCGCGCGCAGCATTTGCAGGATAGAGGCCCGGGTAATGCCGGGCAGGATCCGGTCACTTAGCGGGGGGGTTACGAAGGTGTTGTCTATGATGAACCCTATATTCATGGTGCCGCTTTCCTCTACCAGCTCGTGGCTGGCATGGTCGGTCCATATTACCTGAGTATAGCCCTGCTTTTTGGCTTCGTCGGTAGGCAGAAAGGCCCCGGCATAGTTACCCGCACATTTGGTAGCGCCCACCCCCCCGGTAGCGCTGCGGGTATAGCGTTCCTCTACTTTTACCTTCACGCTGCCAGCATAATAAGGGCCTACGGGAGAGGTGATCACGCAAAGGGTGAAGTTTTCCGAGGGCCGCGCTGCTACAAACTCGGAGCTGCCAAACATAAAGGGCCGGATGTAAAGGGACGACTCGAGGTCATCCGGCACCCAGTTGCGGTCCAGGTCTACCAGCGTTCCTACCCCTTCGAGGAAATCCTGAACGGGGTACTCAGGCATAAACATCCGCCGGGCAGAGTGATTGAGCCGCTCGCCATTTTTTTGGAGGCGGAAAATGCCCACTTTGCCATCTACGCGATGATAGGCCTTTTGGCCTTCGAAAATGGCCTGGCCGTAATGCAGGGTATGCATGGCGGGGGTAAATGAAAGGGGCCCGTAAGGTTTAATTTCTGCCTCTTCCCAGGCCCCGTTACGATAGTGGGCTATCAGCATATGGTCACTAAACTGGGT
>CAJXMS010000286.1 GCA_913056475.1 uncultured Bacteroidota bacterium | reverse complement strand
CCGCCATAATGCCGCGGCAAACGGCCTTTACGGTTTCGGAAGGCCCCGCGTCCTGGAGCGCCTGGTGGCGCCAAAAAGCCCGTCACTACAGTACGGGCTGGCGGTATGCGCCCGGGCGGCGCTATCGCCTGGCCGTGGAAGGTGCGCTGCAGCTCTATTTCTACGCCGCCTTACCAGTGGCTTTAACAGTAGGCCCCTGGTGGATCGTGCTGGCCCTGCTGGCCTGGCGCTTGAGCTATGCTTACGGCATGATAGCCTGGGTGCGGCACCTGCAGGGAACGGCTCGCTTTTGGTATGCTTTCCCTTTTTGGGAGGCTCTTTGGGCGGTGGCCACTTTCGGGCAGCATCTGGTGCGGCTCTTGGGCTGGCGTCCCCAGCGCTGGCGGTAAGTAGGGGCAGAAGCCTACCTTTGCCGGCCTATGGATAGCATGGCCCTTATCGAGCATTACTTCCCGGACCTTACGCCGGGTCAGCGCCAACAGATGGAGGCCCTCGGGCCTTTTTATGCAACCTGGAATGCGCGGATTAATTTGATATCCCGCCGGGACATGGGGCATTTTTACGAGCGTCACGTGCTTCACTCCCTGGGGATAGCGCAAGTGGGCAAGCTTGTGGAACCGGCTCATGTCCTGGATGTGGGCACGGGGGGCGGCTTTCCGGGTATTCCCCTGGCTATTCTTTACCCGCAGTGCCATTTTCACCTGGTAGATAGCATCCAGAAAAAAGTCCGCGTAGTGGAAGAAGTGGTGGCTGCCCTGGGGCTGGAAAATGTGACCGTGGCCCACCAGCGAGCGGAAAAGGTCAAAGGGCCATTTTCCTTTGTGGTGTCCCGGGCGGTAACGCAGATGCCGCGTTTTTTGGCCTGGATTCGGGGCGTTTGGGAACCGGAAGTGCGCGCGGGAAAAAGGCCCGGCGGGCTGCTGGCCCTGAAAGGCGGTGATTTAAGCGCAGAACTCAGGGGCATTTCCCATGAGCTCTTTGATTTATCCGATTATTACCAGGAGCCCTTTTTTGAAACCAAGAAGGTGGTGTACGTGTCGGGTGCCGCGCCCCGCCAGACACGATAGGGCGCTCACTCAGCTTAGGGGAGTTTATTGGAAGGGATTGGAGTGGGCGGTATCCTGCAAAAATTCGTAATCCGTAAAGGTTTGCAGGAAGGCCTTTAGGGCGTTGCGTTGTTGTGGTGTCCAGCCCCGGCCTTCGCCGGCCGCTTTCATATTGGGATCTATATTCGGATGTTTATGGCCGCCAAAGTTGTAAAAGCCTACCAGGCTATCCAGGTTAGGGATGCTACCATCGTGCATGTAGGGGAAGGTAAATTCCACATTGCGCACGCTTGGCACTTTGAATTTGCCTACATCGGAGGGCTTGCCGGTTACCTCGGCGCGGCCTTCATCTTCGTACTGCTTTTTAAGCCCATTGTTGGCAAACTGGAGGTCCCGCCCGAAGGCGCCCATCAGGTAGCTGGTTTCGGCGGCCCCGTGGCAGTGAAAGCAGTCGCCCTCCTCACTAAAGTACATGGCTCTACCTTGGTCTTCCAAGGGGGTAAATTGGGTACCATCTTTGAGCCGCATCACTTTGTCAAACTTGGAGTTGGCGGATATTAAGGTGCGTTCAAACTGGGCAATCGCTTTGGCGATCCGATCAGCGGTCACTTCCGGGCTTCCGAAGGCATTTTCAAAAAGCCGTTGGTAAAGTGCTCGACTTTCCAGGCGCATGATCACGGTATCCAGGTCGGCATTTAGCTCGATGGGGTCTTCTATGGGGATGAGCGCCTGCTCTTCCAGGGTGATGCTGCGCCCATCCCAGAAAAATTTTTCTTCAAAAGCCAGGTTAAAAAGCGGCATAGCACTCCGGCGCCCCGCTATGCCGTCTATGCCTTTAGAAACGGCCTTGCCATCGGTAAAGGCCCGCTGTTGCATGTGGCAGCTACCACAGCTCATGGAATTATCTCCGCTGAGGGCTTTTTCGTAAAAGAGATGGCGCCCCAAGCGTACGCCTTCTACGGTCATGGGATTATCGGGCGGTACCAGGGCGGGCGGAAAACCTTGGGGCACTTCTAAGTCATAGGGGGTAGCCTGGTGGGGCGGCTTTCCGGTGATCGGTCCTTTGGGGTCTGGCTTACAGCGGCTTACGGCCAGCACAAGCAGGCCCAGACTGAGCAAGGTGAAAAGGGTGATATGACGTTTTAACCGAAACATCCTTTCAAAGGTACAAATTAAACTAAGAAACAGTCCCGGGCATCAGAGGTTTATGGGGTGTCATAAGTCACTTAGGCGGCGGTTTAGGGGCGTTTAACCCCGCCGGTGGGCGGTATAGTGGCGCCAGCGCTCCACCAGGGCTTCCATATCGGCGGGCAGGGGGCTGTCAAAGTGGAGCTGTTCCCCGGTGTGAGGATGTTCAAAGCCCAGCGTCTTGGCGTGCAGGGCTTGGCGGGGGCAGGTTTTAAAGCCATTTTCTACAAATTGGCGGTACTTGGTAAAGGTGGTGCCTTTCAAGATTTTATCGCCGCCGTATTCTTTGTCCATAAAGAGGGTGTGGCCCAGGTGCTTCATATGGACGCGAATCTGGTGGGTCCGGCCCGTTTCCAGGCGGCATTCTACCAGGGTTACGTAACCCAGGCGCTCCAGGACGCGGTAATGAGTGACGGCGGGCTTGCCTTCTTCCCCTTCCGGATACACCTGAAATATTTTTCGGTTGCGCTTGCTTCGGCCTATATGGCCCTCGATGGTGCCTTGGTCTTCTTTTACATCGCCCCACACCAGGGCCCAGTACCGGCGCTGCGTGGTGCGCTCGAAAAATTGCCGGGCCAGATGAGCCAGGGTTTTTTCCTGGCGGGCCACCACCATTAGTCCACTGGTGTCGCGGTCCAGCCGGTGTACCAGTCCGGGCCGCTCATCGTGGGCGCCGGGCAATTGTTCAAAGTGATGCAGGAGGCCGTTTACGA
>CAJXMS010000285.1 GCA_913056475.1 uncultured Bacteroidota bacterium | reverse complement strand
CGAAGATCGAAAAACTGCAGCACATCCCGGAGAACCGGCTCAAAATGGTAAGCGATGGAGCCCACAAAACTCACCGCTACCGAACGGGCCTCGGGAAATTGCATAACCTGGGTGTCGATAAATTCCCGGAAACCTTCAAATACCAGCTGGTAGAAGTAGGGCTCATTGATGTGGGCGTGGGCAAAGGGGGCCAGGTTGCCCAGGAATACATTAGCTCCTTCCCGGGCATAAACTTTCTCTCGGATCTCTTCTTCGCTGAGCTGGTATTGCTCGTAGAAAGCTTTGCGGTATCCTTCCGGCATGGTTTGGTAGAGGTAGCCCCGGATGAGCTGCTTGCCGATGTAGCTGGCAGAGCCTTCGTCTCCTATGATGAAACCGTAGCCACTGTTGCCCGGCGTTATTTGTTGGCCATCGTAGTGTACGCAGTTGCTGCCCGTACCAAAGATGCAGGTAATTTCGGGTTCTCCCTGATAAGTGGCGTAGGCCGCCGCGGTGAGGTCGTGGTCTACCTGTACGTCCGCGTGAGGGAAGCCGGCTTGAAGCCCCTGGGCAATTTCTTGCTGCAGGCGGGGAGTGGAGCAGCCCGCGCCGTAAAAATACACCTGGCTTACCTTTTCGCCCAGTTCCTGCACCGCGGGGACCTTCTGAATTTCACGGGCTACAAAGGCGCGGTCGTGGAAGTAGGGATTAAACCCAATGGTTCGGATGCGCCGCACTTCTTCGCCGTCCGCGCTCATAAAGATGGCGTCGCACTTGGTACTTCCGCTTTCGGCTAAATATATCATAAAGGGGATTTTTCAAAGCCAGCTCTCCCTCGGGGAAAGAGCCGGCTACCCAGGTCTTTTTATTTTAAAACATGGTAGGCAAATTTACATTTGCGCCACGCGCAAGGCAATATCCGCCAGGCGGGCGGCATAGCCCGCTTCATTGTCGTACCAACCTACGATTTTGGCCATTTTCCCGTTGGCCGCTGTAAGCTGGCTGTCAAAAATACAACTGTGCGGATTGCCTACGATATCAGAAGATACCAGGGGCGCTTCCGTGTACTCCAGGATACCTTTAAGCCCTGCGTGGGCGGCGGTTTGCATGGCGGTATTGATGGCTTCGGCCGTGGTCTCCTCCTTGAGTTCTACGGTAAGGTCCGTTACACTACCGGTAGGCACGGGTACGCGCATGGCAAAGCCATCCAGCTTGCCCTGCAGCTCCGGAAGGACCAGCCCTACCGCCTTAGCCGCGCCGGTGGTGGTGGGAATTATGCTCAGGGCAGCGGCCCGCGCCCGGCGCAGGTCTTTGTGGGGCCCATCTTGCAGGTTTTGGTCGGCGGTATAGGCATGGGTAGTGGTCATGTAACCTTTTTCGATGCCAAAGTTTTGGTGCAGGACGTGCGCCATAGGGGCCAGGCAGTTGGTGGTGCAGGAAGCATTGCTCAGGAGGTGGTCGCTGGCAGAAAGATCCTGGTCGTTTACCCCGAGCACGATGGTTTTCACCTCGCCACTGGCGGGTGCACTGAGAATCACCTTACGGGCGCCGGCCTCCCGGTGCAGTTCCATTTTTTCCGGGGTGCGGAAAAGACCGGTACACTCCAGCACTACGTCTACTTCCATGGTTTTCCAGGGCAGCTGGCTGGGGTCTTTTTCCGCCAGGAGTTTGATCTTTTGGCCTTCGATTTCCAGGGTATCCCCGGTGAGCGTCACTTCCTGCGGAAGCCCACCGTGTATGCTGTCGTGGCGCAATAGATGCACCAGGGTGGCGGGGTCGGTGAGGTCGTTTACGGCTACCACTTCTACATTGGGGGCTTGAAGAAGCTGACGGAAAGTAAGGCGGCCTATCCGGCCAAATCCATTGATGGCTATTTTTGTCATAGGGCTTATTTATTTTGGACGTTGAAAATTAAGAAGGATTGTTGAAGCCGGCCGCCGCACCGCTCCTGGCCATAAGGTGCAGCGCAGAGGAGGGTAGGGGGTACTGCGGGCTGTTCCGCCGGCGAGCGGCCCAAACACGGGCATAAGTAGGGCTCGAGGAGAGGCGCATTAGGTGGAAAGAATTTTACTGATACGGACCAGCTCGGGGTCTATTATGCTTTTGTTTTCCAGGGCAGCGGAAAAGGAAGTGAAGGTAAGCTGGCCCTTAACCATCCCGGCCATGAGCCCTTGCTTGCCTTCTCGCAGCGCCTCTACGGCCGCCACGCCCAGGTGACTGGCCAGAATGCGATCGCTACAGCTGGGACTGCCGCCCCGCTGCAGGTGGCCTAGGATAGTCACCTTGGATTCCAGGTGAGGGAAGCGCTCCCGTACCCTTTCGGCTATGTCCATGGTTGAGCCCAGCTTGTTGCCCTCCGATACCACAATTATTTTATTGGTCTTCCGGTTGCTTTCTCCTTTTTCCAGGGCCTGAAAGAGGTCTTCCATAGGATGGTCTTCTTCCGGCAGCACCACATCCAGCGCACCAGAAGCCACCGCCGATCGCAGGGCGATAAAACCGGAATCTCGCCCCATCACTTCCACAAAAAAGAGGCGGTTATGCGACTCGGCGGTATCGCGGATTTTATCCACGCAGTCGTTTACCACGTTGGTGGCCGTGTCAAAACCGATGGTAAAATCCGTCCCGTAGAGGTCGTTATCAATGGTACCCGGCAGGCCTACTACCGGCAGGTCAAATTCTTCGCAAAAGCGCAGCCCTCCCGTAAAAGTACCGTTGCCGCCTATAATTACCAGGGCATCTATGCCCCGCCGCTTCAGGTTGCGATGGGCTTTTTTACGGCCTTCGGCGGTTTTAAACTCCTCGCTTCGGGAAGATTTTAAGATGGTTCCCCCCCGGTTGAGGATATTGCGCACGGAGCGGGCATTAAGCGGAAGAATGCTGTCTTCGATCAGGCCTTGATATCCTTCGTAAATGCCGTAAGTTTTTATCCCGTAATAGGCCGCAGAACGCACCACGGCCCGGATAGCG
>CAJXMS010000284.1 GCA_913056475.1 uncultured Bacteroidota bacterium | reverse complement strand
TGGCCCCTTTCTTTTCCGCTACCGAGTAGTTTTGGTAGGCGTGGATTTGCTCCGCGCTGATATTGGAAAGCGCCACCTCCGGATAATAGTTGATAAATGCCGGGAAAAGCGCCGCATAAGTTTTAATGGTATGGGGACTGTACCGCCGCCGCTTCAGTTTATCGATAAAAGCCTGGGGTACCTCCTGGGAATACGGGCGAGTCCTTTCTTGGGGCTGGGGGGCAGCCTTACGGTCCTGGCCACCACTTCCCTGGCTCTTTCCGTCGGGATTAGCCGGCGCCTTCCCTGCAAACAGCGCGGAAGCGTCTACCCAGGCAGTCCCTTTATACGCCTGGATCACTTGCTTATACAGCCCCGGCGCATCATCAAGGTACCAAACCTGCCGCCGCTGAGACCAACGCGCCCCCAGCGATTTGGCTATGCGGATCAAGCCTTGGTCATAAGGAAACTGCAGGGCCAGCCGGGCCGCCCCGCGATGCGTTATTTGGTGCAAATAAACCCTTGACAAGGATAAGGTATTAGCGGTTCACGGGTTAAAACTAACAAAAAAAACAGCTCCCCGGCAAGGAACCTCAAAAAGGGGATCCCGGCCGGGGGGGTAAGACCAAGCTTTTCCTCCGCTGCGCGGGCCTTCCGGGGCCTTTCGCAAAAACCTCCTCCCTAGATTGATAAATGCTACCCCCCCAGTTTCCATAGGCTCTCCCTTAAAGCGGCCAACTTATCCTCGGCATCGGTCTTTTTCTGGCGCTCTTTGTCCACCACGGCGGCGGGGGCGTTTTGCACAAAGCGCTCATTGCTCAGCTTCTTCTCGGTTTTTTGCAAAAAACCTTCCAGGTAGGCGATCTCCTCCCGCAGGCGCTGCTGCTCCGCTTCCAGGTCTACCTGCTCCGCGGCGGGGATAAAGCACTCGTGCTTGCCCGCCAGGAAGGTAAAGCCCGCGCCCTCTTCTTCCCCCCGCTCCAGGATGCTTTCCAGGTTGGCCAGCTTCTGGGCCACCGGAAAAAGATTGATGCCCAGCGCTTCCGGCCCGGGCACGTGCAGTTCCAGGGCTTCTTTACGGGGGATGTTCTTTTGGGCCCGTACGTTGCGGACGCCGTTTACCACGGCCAGCATTTGGTCAAATTCTTCCAGAAGCGACTCGTTGGGGGCTTGCACATTTGGCCAAGGGCCCAAACCTACGCTGTCCCCGGCCGCGCGCGGGCGCAATTGGTGCCAGATCTCCTCGGTCACGAAGGGCATGAAGGGGTGCAGCAGCGCACAGATCTGCTCGAAAAAGTCCAGGGTGCGGTCGCGTACTTGCTCGCTGATGGGCTGCTGGTAGGGCGGCTTGATGGCCTCCAGGTACCAGTTGCAAAAGTCGTCCCACACGAAGCGGTAGAGGGTCATCAGGGCCTCGCTCAGGCGGTAGCGCTCGAAGCTGGCTTCCAGGCGCTGCACGGTGTCCTTGAGCTTTTCGTCCAGCCAGCGCATGGCCACATCGGCCGCCGGTTCCGGGGCCGAGGGCAGGGTATCCCAGCCTTTGACCAGCCGCATGGCATTCCAGATCTTATTGGAAAAGTTACGGCCCTGCTGGCAGAGCTCTTCCTCGAAGGGCAGGTCGTTGCCCGCCGGCGAGGTGAGCAGCATACCCATCCGCACGCCGTCGGTACTGTAGCGCTCCATCAGGCCGATGGGGTCGGGGCTATTGCCCAGCGATTTGGACATTTTTCGCCCTTGTGCATCGCGGACTATCCCCGTGAGGTACACGTGGGAAAAGGGCCGTTCGCCGCGGTAATGGTAGCCCAGCATGATCATGCGTGCTACCCAAAAGAAGAGGATCTCCGGGGCGGTCACCAGGTCGCGGGTGGGGTAGTAGTAATTGACTTCGCTATTATCGGGCTCCCGGATGCCGTCAAAAACGGACATAGGCCACAGCCAGGAGGAAAACCAGGTATCCAGCACGTCTTCGTCCTGGCGGAGGTCGCTCGCTTCCAGCCCGGGGTTACCGCTGTCCTGGCGGGCCTGGGCCAGGGCTTCTTCCTCGCTGAGGGCCACCACTACCTGGCCATCGCCGTAGTACCAGGCGGGAATGCGGTGGCCCCACCAGAGCTGCCGGGAAATGTTCCAGTCGATCACATTTTCCATCCAGTGGCGGTAGGTATTTTTAAACTTTTCGGGAATGAGGGCGATGTCCGGCTCCTCGTCCATAATGGCTTTCAGGGCGGGCTGGGCCAGGTCTTTCATGCGGAGAAACCACTGATCGCTCAGGCGCGGTTCGATCACCGCGCCGGTGCGCTCACTGGTGCCCACTTTGGTGGGGTAGTCCTCCGTTTTCTCCAGGAAACCCTTATCGGCCAGTTCGCGGGCTATGGCTTCGCGCACCGTAAAGCGGTCCTGGCCTTCGTAGTGGAGGCCGTGGGCATTGAGGGTCCCGTCCTCGTTGAGCACATCCCGGATCTCCAGCTGGTGCTTCTGGCCTATGGTGTAGTCGTTTATGTCGTGGGCGGGGGTTATTTTCAGGCAGCCGGTGCCAAATTCCGGATCTACGTACTCATCCGCTATGATGGGCACCTGCCGGCCACTGATGGGCACCGTCACTTGCTGCCCCACCAGGTCCTGGTAGCGCTCATCCTGGGGGTTTACGCATACCGCCACATCGCCCAGGATGGTTTCCGGGCGGGTGGTGGCCACCAGCAGATGCCGATCCTGGCCCACCAGCGGATAGCGCATATAGTAAAGCTTGCTTTGCACTTCCTGGTGCACCACTTCCTCATCGGAGAGGGTGGTTTTGGCCTGCGGGTCCCAGTTTACCATCCGGTAGCCCCGGTAAATGAGGCCTTCGCGGTACAGGTCTACGAAAACCTTCAGCACCGACGCGCTCCGCCCCTCATCCATGGTAAAGGCCTCGCGGCGCCAGTCGCAGGAGCAGCCCAGGCGCTTGAGCTGGTCCTGCATAATGCCGCCGTGCTTATGCGTCCAGTCCCACGCCTCCCGGA
>CAJXMS010000283.1 GCA_913056475.1 uncultured Bacteroidota bacterium | reverse complement strand
GCCCGAGAAGCAACAGATAAAGAAAGTGGTAGGCCATTTTACCCAGAATAAGGGACCGCACAGGAACCCAGCCGTAGTAGAGCAAAAAGCGCCGCTCCGCCTCAAAATAAAAGCTTCGATAAGCCGCCTGAATCGCGGCAAATAGGAAAATAACCCAAAATATGGCATTCCACGTTTTAAGACCCATAGTACCGCCAAACACCAGGTAGGTAAGATAGCCCGTACTCAGCACATAAATGAGCAGGGAAAAATAGCTCTGCCGCTGGAGCCATTCCAGACGAATTTGCAAACGCAGTACCAAAGCCACCGATCGAAGCATGCCGGCAAAGGTAGCGGATAGGGCCCGGCATCCCTGAATATGCCTCCCTCTCCCCAAAGCAAACTGTTTATAGTTGGTTTTATTTAACTTCGTACCCCTTCAAATTAAGTTGCTATAATGACCATGAAGACTGTTGCCCGAGTTTTTCTTTTAGGAAGCTTTATAAGCCTGATGGCCTGTCAAAACCAGCATGAACCAGGTGCCCAAAAAGGACTTGCTAAGTCCGAAGCGGCTCCCTCTCGAAATATTGCCGCCCGTTCCAATTCCACCAAAAGCAAACTCATGAAAACCCTCCACGATTTTACCGCGCAGACCCTCCAGGGGGAGTCCTTCGCCCTGAGCGAACTAGAAGGTAAACGCGTTCTGATTGTCAATACGGCCAGTGAATGTGGCTTTACGCCGCAGTACGAAGGTTTACAAAAGCTTTACAAAACGCACGGCGGAAAAGATTTTACCATCATTGGGTTTCCCAGCAACGACTTTGGCCGGCAAGAGCCCGGCAGTAATGAAGAAATCGAGGCCTTCTGCAAGAAAAACTTCGGGGTGACTTTCCCTATGATGGCCAAAACACCCGTAACGGGAGCGGATAAGCACCCGGTATATGCCTGGCTTACCGATAAAGACCAAAACGGGGTAGCCGATGCCAAAGTGAGCTGGAACTTCAACAAGTTCTTAATCGATGAGAATGGCAACTGGATAGCCCATTATCCCAGTCAGGTAAAGCCCATGGACAAGGCCATTGTGAGCTTTGCGCGGGGCGACCAGCAGTAAGCAAGCCCGCGCCATTTGGTCAAGCGCCGGGATGGCTTGCCTTAAACTGGTGCCAGGTTTGGGCCGCTCGCTGCTGGATGGCCTGCCAGTCTTCTTCCCCGTAATCCCGAAGGCGTTTCAGATAGGCCTGATCTAATAAGCGCTCCTCTGGGATTGCTGGCCAGATACGCCCCAGGCTAAGCAAGCTATAGCGGAGTCCTTCCCGGAAAAGCTTGAGCACGAAGTGAGCGGGCCCCCACCGGGCCATGCGGCGCTTGCGTAAATTAAGGTGGCGAGAAAGCCGCCGCAAAAAGAGAAGCTGCCGTTCACTGTAGGAAGTGTGCTTGCGGGAGCGATCTACGTGGGCTAGCGATAACTGGGCGCCCATGCTACGGGCCAGTACCTGGTAAAAAGCCTCGGGCTGCTCCCGAAGGTCATCATAGCAGAACACCAAGGGCGCGGCGCTAAAATGCCCCTCTAAGAGCCGCAGGTAGCGGCGATAATCCAAATCTTGCTGCCGGAAGTATCCCCGATCGCCGTCCAGGTCAATGAATTCCTGGAGGCGGCCAGCAAATCCGTTTTTGACAAAGCGTCGGTACTGGGAAGCCATGTAGCTGTCGTGGCGACGAAAAACGATGACGGGCTGTGCCTGCGGCACTTTTTGGGCAAACCAGCGCACTTCCTCCTCAAACTGCTGATCGAACTCGCGCGATACCAGATAACGCGCCGCCTCCCCCCGGTTTATGCGGGCTGGCGCCTGCCGGTAATGCGTCCGCTGAATATAGTGGAGGCCCTGCAGCTTGGGAAATACCCGATATTGCAAAAAGGTGGTCCCGGTTTTACTCAATCCTACGTGGAAGAAGACCTGGGGCGCCTGGCTCATATACTTTTGGGGCTGGTGATAAATAAGGGGCAAAAGTAGCGGACGGCGCTAACACATTTGGCCGGGAGGCCAAAAAAAACTCTTATGGGAACGTGCCCCGTGCTGCATGGCTTAGCGCTGCCAGATGCGGATCTGGTCGCCATCTACCTTAATGCGGATCTCCTGGAGGGTGGTGTCCTCCAAACGGCCCAGGGCTTTCAGCTTTTCTAGCTCTTTAAGGGCCTCCAGCTGGCTGAGCTCTCCCAGGCCTTCAAGCTTGATGTCCAGGTTTTGAAGAGCTTCCTTGCGGCGACGCAGCTCCTCCGTGCGAGCTTCAAGCTCGCCTTCCAGGCGCTCGGCGGGATCCGTGCGTTTTACATCGGCCGGGCAGCCTAAGCAGGTGAGGCCTTCCGGTTTCATGGTCCACTGATAGCCCCCCATGTCCCAATCCCAGGTGTCGTGAACATTGTCCACATCATCAAGGATGGCTTCCATACCGCCCTCGATAAGGACCGTATCACCCAGGCGCAGATAAAGGGTTAGATCAAGGTCTTGCCCGCGAAAGCGACTTCCCCTGGGCAGCAGATAGTAATTCCGGAAAGTGAGGGTATCCCGGGCATAGGTAAAGGGGTAGTTCACAGCCCGGGCATAGTGGAGAGCCTGCTTTTCGGTAGGGCCCTGGGAGGTCACTTCGCTGGCCAGGTAGCTGTAATTCCGGGGGGAGCGCCGAATGTCAAAATCTACCCCCTGGACGGCCAAAAGGCTATCGCTAAAGAGGTGAAGATGACGAACCCCGTCATCATCTTCCTCGAGCTCTTCACTGAGGGTATCCCAGGGCAGGCTCAATACGTGGTACTGAGTGGCACTGTCTAGGGGGAGGCGCTGGGTGTAGCCATTGTCTTCATCAAATTCCCGACCTATCTGGATGCCGGAATAGGTGGTCATGGCCAGGCCTACGGCCATCAGGATAAGCATACCGTTGCGGGTGTTGGGGTGCAGCGCAGAGCTTTGCGTAATGAGCTGGATGGCAAAATGAAGGATAAAGATGAGCAAGGGC
>CAJXMS010000282.1 GCA_913056475.1 uncultured Bacteroidota bacterium | reverse complement strand
GGGAGGAGGAAAAAGGCCGTTCAGGGTATCTTGCAGCCAGTTAGCCGCTTCCTGAAGACTGTAGAAATGCTCCCGCTGCACGCCCCGGCTCCTCCCCTGCTTGGTAAGCAGGAGCTCCCCGTAGCGCTCGGCCAGATTTCCTTCCAGCGGTTGAAGAAGGCCCTTATCGTAAAGGTGGCGCAGTAGAGAAACTCCTTTTTCCCGTACCGAATCCCGCAGGGCCAGGGTATCGCTCTTCTCCGGAAGAACCTCCGAAAAGCGGCCCTGCTGAACGGCCTTGGTCCACTGGGAGGTAAAGTCCTCCTGAAAGCTTTTCAGCTCATCGCCCCCCGCTTTTTCCTTTAAAAAGAGGGTCTTATTCGCGCGGATCTCCTTCTTTTGAGCGGTGAGCTCCTCGGGGCTTTTAAGGATGGCATAATCAAAGGGCGCTACCAGATCTTCGTAGAGCCAGGGCTTCCCCTTTTGAAACTCGTACTTGAACTGGGCTTCCCGCGGTATCAGGTACACCACCACCGCTATGGAAAACAAGAAAAGCAGCACCGCCGAAACCTGCGTTTGCCGGTTTTGCAAAAAATCGATCAGTTTTTTCATGCCAGGCGGCTTTTGACGGGCCCTTTTCCCGGGGCAACTGTCCTTTTTTTATTTATTTTGCCAGACTGCGAAATAACGACAAATCACTTACCCCCGCATTATGAAAGACGTAGTTATCGTATCCATGGCCCGCACGCCCATTGGCTCTTTTGGCGGCGCCCTCGCCTCTATCTCCGCTCCCCAGCTGGGGGCCCATGCCATCAAGCACGCCCTCCAAAAGATAAACCTCGACCCCCAGGAGGTGCAAGAAGTCCTCATGGGCAATGTACTTCAGGCCAACGAAGGGCAGGCCCCCGCCCGCCAGGCGGCCCTCGAAGCGGGCCTGGGCAACAACATTCCCTGTACCACCGTCAATAAAGTATGCTCCTCCGGCCTCAAAGCCCTTATGCAAGCCGCCCAGGCCATCCGCTGTGGCGATGCCGAGGTGATCGTAGCCGGCGGTATGGAAAGCATGAGCAACGTTCCCCATTACCTCCAGGGCCGCAACGGCCAAAAACTGGGCGATATCAAAATGACCGACGGCCTGCTGCGCGACGGGCTCCTCGATGTGTACAACAAAACCCACATGGGCAACTGCGCCGAACTCTGCGCCCGCGATATGACCTTTAGCCGCGAAGAGCAAGACGAATTTGCCATGGAAAGCTACCGCCGCAGCGCCCAAGCTACCGAAGAAGGCCGCTTCCAAAACGAAATAGCCCCCGTAGAGGTGCCCCAGCGCAAGGGCGACCCCCTCCAGGTAGACCACGATGAGGACGTGTACAAGGTGAAATTTGAAAAAGTCCCCCAGCTCAAACCCGTCTTTGACAAGGAAGGCAGCGTCACCGCCGCCAATGCCTCCAATATCAACGATGGCGCCGCCGCCCTGGTGGTCATGAGTGCCGAGAAAGCCGAAAGCCTGGGCCTCCAGCCCCTGGCCCGCGTCACCAGCTACGCCGATGCCGCCCACGAACCCGAATGGTTTACCACCGCCCCGGCCAAGGCCGTCCCCAAAGCCCTGGCCAAAGCCGGTATAGAAAAAAACCAGGTAGACGCCTATGAACTCAACGAGGCCTTCTCCGTGGTAGGCCTGGCCAATATAAAACTGCTGGACATAGACCCCGCCAAAACCAACGTCAATGGCGGCGCTGTATCCATCGGACATCCCCTGGGCTGCAGCGGCGCGCGCATCATCATGAGCCTCCTCACCGTCCTCCAGCAAAGCGGGGGCCGTTACGGCGCCGCCGGCATTTGCAACGGTGGTGGCGGTGCCTCAGCCATGGTCATCGAAAACCTTCGTTAACGCCCCTCCTCATGCAACAAGGCATTTGCAGCCTGAGCGTAGTGCCCCTGCGCAGCGCCCCCGCCGAAAGCGCCGAGATGACCAATCAGGTCCTCTTCGGGGAAACTTACGATGTACTGGAAGTTAAAGGGGCCTGGCTGCGCATTGCCCTGCATCACGATGGCTACGAAGGCTGGCTCAGTGCTCCGCAGCACCTGGGCCTGCCGGCCAAAAGTGGTTCTACGCCACCGGATGCGCCCGTCCCCGTCGCCTCCGATCTTATAGAAATAGTAGCCCAGGAAAACGGCGATCGTTATTTCCCCATTTTCCTGGGCTCTCTATTGCCGGGCTACACCCCGGAAGAAAAAAAAGTACACCTGGCCGAAGAGGTGTACCAATACAATGGCCCCGCCCACCAGGAGCAGCTCTCCCGTAAGCAACTGCACGATCTGGCGCTCCAGTACCTGGATGCCCCCTACCATTGGGGCGGGCGTTCTCCCTTTGGCATCGATTGCTCCGGCCTGGTGCAGATGGTATACCGCCTGGCGGGCTATTCCATCCCGCGCGATTCCGGTCAGCAGGCCGAAAAAGGCCACACCCTCAGTTTTATTGAAGAAGCCGAACTGGGCGATCTGGCCTTTTTTGACGACGAAGAAGGGGCCTTAATTCATGTGGGCATTGTGCTTCCTAACAACTACATCATTCACGCTCACGGATGCGTCCGCATCGATCGTCTAGATCACACAGGGATATTTAATCCGTCCCTTAGCCAGTATACACATAAACTTAGAGTGCTCAGAACACTTCAATAAAAAAGGCTCTCCTTCGCAAGAGAGCCTTTGATGTTAGTGGTTTATTTAGTAACCTACGATTGCTCCATGAGCCCGAGTATTCTCTTGAAGTTCTCGTTGTCGCCCAAAGCGCCGTAGATATTTTTTAACTGCGTCAAGATGTCGTTGTTTGTAGGAAGACTGGTCAAGGCGGCCTCCAATACGGCGGCACTCTCTCTAAACAGGTTATCTTTTTTCTCTTTAAGCGCGTCGTACTTATCTAAATCGGCTTTTTTAGTCGACATAGCCAACGTATTCATCTCGTCTACAAGCGCGTTGCCCTCGTTAACGTAAGTAGAAGATAGATTCAAA
>CAJXMS010000281.1 GCA_913056475.1 uncultured Bacteroidota bacterium | reverse complement strand
CATTCGAACCGGTGGACAAATGCTGATTACTGCAAGCATAGGAAAGCAAGTGCGGCAGGTATAATAGTGTTCGCTTTGAAATAATTAAATTTTATACAACTAAAACTATAACTTTTTAGAGTACGCTCGACCTTTTTCTCGTTATCTTTTTAAAATTTATTTTAAGCCGACTTGAAAAGCAAAGCCGGTGCGGCTTAGCAGGGTTTTGGCTATTTCATGATAAAGCACATTAATCGGTTAAGAGGTTTGTCGACTCACCGCGCCCCCTGCCTAAAGCCGGCACCTGCAGCCTGTAGCCGCGTTGTTTTATACTATTTTATTTAGCAGAGGATGACCTTTCGTAAAAAGCCCCTAACGGCACTTCGGCCTGGAAACGCCGTGCTCTTTCCCTTGGGGCCGCCCTTCTTTCCGGCTCATACCCGCATTCTTCCGGCTCGTGCCCATTCATTTTCAGCCCTTCGGCAAGCGACGGACTTTTGGCCCGGCCAATCTGAAAGAACCAAATCTCAGAATTCCTCGCTTATGAAACGATTGCTGCTTATGGCCCCGCTGTTCTTACTGGGCCTACTCCCACATTTGGCCGGCGGCCAAACGAAAAATACCCCGCTGGAAACGACCGTCCGCGGAAAAGTGACCGACGCCCAAAGTGGCGCGCCCCTGCCCGGCGTGAATGTGTACACGAAGGTAGCCGGGAAAAAACGGGGCACCGTGACGGGCCCGCAAGGCTATTACGAACTGAAAAACGTGCCGGTGGGCCGGCGCAGCTTCTACTTCTCGCACCTGGGCTACGAGCCGCTGCGCATCCCCCAGCAGGAGCTGGTGGCCAGTAAAGACAAGGTGCTTAACGCTACCCTGCAGGAAGCTTCCCAGGAACTGGCTACCGTGGAGGTGGTGGCCGCTCAGAAAAGTCGTACGAAAAACGAACGTGTGAATATTTCGGGCCGTACCTTCAGCATAGAGGAAAGCCAGCGCTTTGCGGGGGCCAACCAGGATGTGGCCCGCATGGCCAGCAATTTTGCCGGGGTGCAGCGCAGCAATGACGCGACCAACGACATCGTGATCCGGGGCAACTCGCCCAACGGGCTGATCTGGCGCCTGGAAGATGTGCCCATCCCCAATCCCAATCACTTTGGCGGTTTTGGGGCCACTGGCGGTCCGGTAAGTGTGCTCAACAACAATGTGCTGGCCAATAGCGACTTCCTTACCAGTGCCTTCCCGGCCGACTATGGCAACGGCCTGGCCGGGGTCTTCGACCTGCAACTGCGCAACGGTAATAATGAAGAACACGAGTTCCTGGGACAGGTGGGCTTCAATGGTTTTGAAGCGGGCGCCGAAGGCCCCATCAACCGGGAGCAAAAGGCCAGCTACCTGGTGAATTACCGCTACTCTACCCTGGACGTGCTGCAGAAGCTGGGGATCAACTTTGGTACCGGCACGGCAGTGCCCCGCTACCAGGACCTCAACTTTAAGCTGCACTTGCCTACGGAAAACGGCGGCCTTTGGGAAGTCTTTGGCCTGGGCGGCATCAGTGCCATCGACTTTCTGGACAGTGAAAATGAGCCCGGCCAGAGCGGCGGTTTTTACAGCGACGACGAGGACCTGCGCAACCGGGTGAAGCGAGGCGTAGCAGGGGTTTCTCACCAGTACTTTTTTGACCAGGAAACCTACAGCAAGGTGATCTTTTCCGCGGATGGCACCGAAAACGCGGCAACCATCGACACGGTACCGCCGGCCCAGGAAGCGCCGGTGCCCCAGTACCGGCAGGAATACCGGCGCCACCATCTGCGCCTGCATGCGCTGGTCAACCACAAAATAGACGCCCGGCAGGTGCTGCGCGGGGGTTTTCACCTGGCCCGGGCCGGTATCCGTCTCAGCGACAGCATCATTTATCCGGGTTGGGGCCGCTTCCGGGTGATCACCGATGAGCAGGGGGCCGAGTGGCGCCTCCGCCCCTACCTGAACTGGCAATATCACCTGGACGAAACCCTGGAGCTCAACGCGGGGCTGCACAGCCTCTTCACGGAATACGACCAGCGGCTGGAACCACGCCTGGGCCTCACCTACCACTTGAGCCCAAAAAGTTCCCTGAACGCCGGTTACGGCCTGCACAGCCAAACGCCCGCGGTGGCGCAGCGCTACCGCCAGGAGCGCCTTCCGGGCGGTGGCGTGCAGCGGCCCAACCTGCAAACGGAAACCGTAAAAAGCCAACATGCGGTGCTGGGCTACCGGCAAGAATTTCCCCACGACTGGCACCTGCGGGTAGAAGCTTACTACCAGGATCTTTACGATGCCCTGGTGGAACCGCGGCCCAGCTCCTATTCCGGGCTTAACCGGGGCTCCTTTGACTTTGCTTACCCCGACTCAGTGGTAAACCGCGGCCGGGGGCGCAACTACGGCCTGGACCTCACCCTGGAAAAATTCATGGATAAGGGCTTTTACATGCTTACCACGGTGTCGGTCTTTAACTCCCGCTACCGCGGCAGCGATGGCCAATGGCGCTCTACCGCTTTCAATAGTCAGGTGGTGGCCAACTGGGTAGGCGGCAAGGAATGGCTCCTGCTGGAAAAGGGCGGCGCAAAACCCAGCCGCCACATCCTTACCGTAGATGGCAAACTAAGCTACGCCGGGGGCCAGCCCTACACGCCTATAGACCCGGCTGCTTCCCAGCGCGCAAACAGCACGGTGTATGACCAGGAAGCCGCTTACAACCAGCGCTTTAAGGATTACTTCCGGGCTGACCTGCGTCTGGGCTACAAGATCGCCGGGGCGAAGGTGACGCAGGAATGGGCCCTGGACGTTCAAAACCTGACGGATCGGGCCAATCCCTTTGGCCGGCGCTTTGACGCGGAAACGGCTACGGTGTCTACCATCAACCAACTGGGCTTTTATCCGATGTTTTTGTACCGGATCACTTTTTAAGGGAATGAAGGAGAAAAGGGGGGTTAATATCTTTTCGTACCTACGGCACGATTAAATCAGGGCGAAAGACCCGTTTCTACCCACAGATCGTCCCTGACGGGACGGCA
>CAJXMS010000280.1 GCA_913056475.1 uncultured Bacteroidota bacterium | reverse complement strand
CTGACCAGCCCGGTGGTATAGGAGGGCTGGATATTTTTCACTGTAGCCGCTTGCCGGATGGTACCTGGAGCGCCCCGGAAGCGCTTCCCGCTCCCGTGAATACCCCCAAGAACGAGAAAACCCCTTTTATTCATAGCGACAGCGAAACCCTTTATTTCACCAGCAATGGCCATCTGGGAATGGGCGGGTTTGATATTTTTTATGTACGCCGGAAGGATAGCAGCTGGCAGGAGCCGGTGAACATGGGGTATCCCATTAATAAGGCCGGGGACGACCTGGGGCTGTTTGTGAGTTTAGACGGGCAAACGGCTTATTTCGCTTCCAATAAACTGCGTAGTGCCACCGGCTGGGATTTATACAGCTTTGAACTCCCGCCCCAGGCTCGTCCTCAAGAGGTGGCGCTGGTCACGGGCCGCCTGCAGCAAAGGGATACCACGGGCTATCAGGGAGCCCAGGTGGTTATTAAGAACTTACAAAACCGGGAGACCAACCAACTCCGGGTAGACCTTAAGACGGGGCGTTATGCTGGGGTAGTGAAGGCTACGCCGGGTGCCGATTTGGTGGTTAAGGCCCAGAAAAGGGGCACTGCCTTTAGTGCACGGTATATAAGTACCGACAGCCTTAGCGAGTTTGGCGCAGCGGAGGCCGAACTGGAGCTGGCCTCTCTGGAGGTAGGGAAGGAGTATACGCTGAACGACATCAACTTTGCCAGTGATAGTTACGCGCTTACTCCCGCCGCTAAGGCGGTTATCGAGGAATTTTTGGTGTACCTGCAAGCCCATCCCCAAATGAAGGCAGATATCCAGGGGCATACCGATAATGTAGGGGGGGAGCAGAGCAACCTGGACTTATCGCGGAACCGGGCGCGTACGGTTTATGAATACCTGGTAGATAAGGGGGTGTCTCCGCAGCGTTTGAGCCACCACGGCTATGGCGAACAGCGGCCTATAGCCAGTAATGATACGCCAGAAGGCAGGGCGCAGAACCGGCGAACTGTTTTTGTGGTTACCGCGCGCTAGCCCATAAAAAAACCACCTCGTGCGGGCACGAGGTGGTTCAAAAGGGATTGGTATTCAATAGCTTACCGGCGGCCTTCCTTGATACGGGCGGCCTTACCGGTACGTCCGCGCTGATAGAAAATACGGGCGCGACGAACTTTACCACGCTTGTTTATTTCAATCTTGTCCAGGGTGGGCATGTTGATAGGGAAGATCCGCTCCACGCCCACGTTGCCGGAAATCTTGCGAATGGTGAAGGTTTCGGTGGCTCCACTGCCCCGGCGCTGCAGGACTACGCCCCGGAAAAACTGAATCCGCTCTTTATTACCTTCCTTAATTTTGTAGTAAACAGTAATCGTGTCGCCCGCCTTGAAATCCGGGACATCGTTTTTTTCTACGTACTGTTCTTGAACGTACTTTACTAAATCCATTTTGCGTCAGATGCTTAAATCATTTCCGAAAGCCAACGTACACAGCTCTTGCCAGAGGTTGACAATCAGATGGCTAAAGAAACCCTAGCCTAGGGGCTTTAGCGGCGCACAAAAGTATAATATTTTTGCGAAAGTTAATCTTCTTCTCCCTTCAAAAGGTCCGGTCTTTTTTGCCGGGTTAGCGCCAGGGCTTTGTCCTGGCGCCAGGCTTCTATTTTGGGGAAGTGACCGCTGAGGAGGATATCCGGGACTTTTAGCCCTCTAAATTCGGCAGGCCGGGTGTATACGGGAGGAGCGAGGAGGCCGTCTTGAAAGGAATCGCTCAGGGCGGAGGTTTCATCATTAAGAACGCCTGGTAGGAGCCTGATTACCGCATCGCATACCACCGCTGCGCCCAGCTCTCCGCCACTGAGTACATAACTGCCGATCGATATTTCGCGGGTGATAAGTTCATCCCGGATGCGCTGGTCTACCCCTTTGTAGTGGCCGCAAAGGATCAGGAGGTTTTGCTTGAGGGAGAGTCTATTGGCGAGTTTCTGCTCAAAGAGTTCGCCGTCTGGTGTCATATAAATGAGCTCATCGTAGTCTCTCTGGGCTTTCAGCTCATCAATGATGGCAAAGAGGGGCTCCACCATCATTACCATCCCGGCCCCACCGCCGTATTGGTAGTCATCAATTTGGCGGTGTTTACCCTGGCCATAAGCGCGCAGATCGTGGAGATGAATCTCCACCAGGCCGCGGTCTTGAGCACGCTGCAAAATGGAATCGCCGAAGGGACTTTCCAGTAGCTTGGGCAGGGCGGTAATGATATCAATGCGCATAATAGCTCCTTTCTAATACAAAAATAAGCCAGCCTGACTTTCCGTGTCCGGAGAGCCAGGCTGGTCATATCTTGCGGGGAATGGGCTGCTTACTTTTTCGTTTCGCCCAGTCCTTTCTCCACCAAGCTGTAAAACTCGTCCAGCTTAGGCAGAATTTTTATGGTGGTCCGCCGGTTTTTGGCCCGGCCTTCCTCTGTATCGTTGGAACCAATGGGCTCGTACTTGCCCCGGCCTGCGGCGGTCATGCGCTCCGGGGAAAGCGCGTGTTCTTTTTCCAGTGCCTGAACTACCGACGAGGCGCGCAATACGCTGAGGTCCCAGTTGTTTCGGTAGGGCGCGGAGGGACGTACGTCTTTATTGTCCGTGTGGCCTTCTACCATAAAATCGATATCTGGCTGATTTTTCAGCACTTTGGCCACCTTACCCAGCACGTTGCGAGCCTGCTTGGTAACTTTAAAGCTACCGCTTTCAAAGAGCAGGCGATCGCTAATGGAAACGTACACTACGCCTTTCTCTACGTTGATCTGGATATCCTTGTCCGATAGCCCTACCGTGGCGCCCTTCAGTTCGGATACTAAGGCGAAGGTTACGGAGTCCCGGCGGTTAAGGGCGTCTTCCAGGCGCCGGATGGTGAGATCTTTTTCTTGAATACTCTCCAGAGAGCGTTCCAGGTTTTGCGCCTCCTTTTTATTTAACGTGGTAAGCTTACCCACGCTATTGAGCAGCTTGTAATTGGTATTTTTAAGGTAGGAGATTTCTTGTTGTGCATTCTCCTTGTCTTCCA
>CAJXMS010000279.1 GCA_913056475.1 uncultured Bacteroidota bacterium | reverse complement strand
GCGCTTCGCGCAAATGTGCATCTTTGCCTCAAAGCATAGCCCATGGACTTAAGCGTATTCCTCACCGCCGATGGCTGGATCGCCTTCCTAACCCTCAGTTTACTGGAAATCGTGCTGGGGATTGACAACATCATTTTCATCTCCATCCTCACCAACAAACTGCCCAAGGAACGACGCGGCCGCGCCCGCATGGCGGGGATCGGCCTGGCCCTGATCTTTCGGGTGGCCATGCTGCTGGGCATCACCTGGATCATCGGCTTTACCGAACCCCTTTTCAGCCTGTTTGCCATCGAATTTACCGGGCGCGATCTGATTTTACTGGGTGGGGGCTTGTTTTTACTGGCCAAAAGCACCAGCGAGATCCACGAAAAAATGGAGATCCGCGACCACCAGGAGAAAGAGCAGGAATACCAGCAGCAAGCGGGCAAAAACTTTTTGGTCATCATCGCCCAAATCGGGCTGTTGGACATTGTCTTTTCCTTTGACAGCATTCTCACCGCCATCGGGATGACCAAAGATATTGCGATCATGATCCTGGCCGTGATCGTATCCCTGGTGGTGATGCTGCTTTTTGCGCGCAGGATATCCGCCTTTATCGAAAAACATCCCACCCTGCAGGTTTTGGCGCTTTCCTTTCTGATACTGATCGGCGTAATGTTGGTGGCGGAAGGCCTGGGCCAGCATATCAGCAAGGGCTATATCTATTTTGCCGTCGCATTCTCCCTGTTAGTGGAGCTGGTGAATCTACGGGTGCGCAAGGCCCGGAAAATTTCTTCTAAATAAAAACTTACCTGATCCCGCCACGGGCGAGTACCGGAGGCACGACGGAAGGCCTACAGCCTTCTTACTTGTTAGGAATCGGGAGGCTGGCTTTTTAACCTGGGGTGACACCCCAGGCTCTAGGACACAAGGCTTTACCGCCTTGCCCGGGGGCCCTTGTTCCCGGCATTATGGGCGGCCAAAACCAGGGGCCCTGCGCCTCCCCCGGAATGGGCCTCTGCCGGGAAAGGCTGCCTTCTTAACGGGCGCCAGCCGGCCGGGCGTCTTCCCATTTGGCCGAAAGGCCCAAAAAACACCGCCCCCCCGGGGCCAGCAGGAGGCCTGGCCCCGGCCGCGAGGCCCCCGCTTTAATCCTTATCTTTGCTTTTCTGAAAAATAGACACGCCTAAGCCCCGTTTTGACGATATGATTACCGACTTTGTGCAAAAGCTCTTTGGCACCAAGAGCGACCGCGATGTGAAAAAACTGACCCCCATCGCGGAGGAAGTGAATGCTGAATTTGAAAAGCTCAAAGACCTGAGCGATGACGAGCTGCGGGGTAAAACGGAAACTTTTAAAAAGGCCATCCAGGACCATGTGCAGGACGAGGAAGCCGAAAAAGCTCAACTGCGGGGCCAGCTGGATGGCGAGACCGATCTGGAAGTAAAAGAAAAACGCTATGACCAGATAGATGCCCTGGAAGACCGCATAAGCGAAAAAATGGAAGAGAAACTGGCGGAGCTCCGGGCAGAGGCTTTTGCGGTAATGAAGGAAACCGCCCGCCGGCTGGTGGAAAACAAACGCCTGGAAGTGACCGCTACCGAATGGGATTATAAAATGAGCCGCCAGCTGGACTGCGTAAGCACGGAAGGGGAAAAGGCGATCTGGGGCAATCAATGGACCGCCGCTGGGGGCGAGGTGACCTGGAATATGGTGCATTACGATGTGCAGCTCATAGGCGGGGCCATCCTCCACAAGGGGGCCATCGCCGAAATGGCTACGGGCGAAGGGAAAACCCTGGTCTCCACCCTGCCCATGTACCTCAATGCCCTCACCGGCCGCGGCGTGCACCTGGTGACGGTAAACGACTACCTGGCCCGCCGGGACGCCGAGTGGATGGGCCCCCTCTACCAGTTTCACGGCCTTTCGGTAGACTGCATAGACCGCCACCAACCCAACTCCGAGGAACGCCGCCAGGCTTACCAGGCGGACATCACCTACGGCACCAATAACGAATTTGGCTTTGACTACCTGCGCGACAATATGGCCCGCACCGCCGAGGAGCTGGTGCAGCGCAAGCACAACTTTGCCATCGTGGATGAGGTAGACTCCGTGCTGATAGACGAAGCGCGGACGCCCCTGATCATTAGTGGCCCTACGGCTCAGGAAGACCGCCAGGAATTTAACCAGCTCAAACCCCACGTAGATAAGCTGGTGCGTGCCCAGCGCGAGCTAGCGGGTCAAGAGCTGAAAGAAGCCAAACAACTGATCCAATCCGAGGACAAAAAAGACCGCGAGGAAGGCGCCCGCAAGCTGCTCCGGGTGTACCGCGGCATGCCCAAAAACAAAAGCCTCATCAAATTCCTCAGCGAAGAGGGCATGAAAACCCTCCTGCAGAAAACGGAGAACTTCTTCCTCCAGGAGCAAAGCAAAAACATGCACATCATCGATGATGAACTCTTCTTTACCATCGATGAGAAAAATAACCAGATAGACCTTACCGAAAAGGGCATCGACCTGATCTCCGGCGATACCGACCGCAACTTCTTTATCCTGGAGGATATCTCCACCCGCCTTTCCGAACTGGAAAACGAAGGCCTGGAAGGCACCGAAAAGGCGGAAAAGAAAGAAGAGATCATGCGCCAGTACTCCATCAAAAGCGAGCGCATCCACACCATGAACCAGCTCCTGAAGGCCTACACGCTCTTCGAAAAAGACGTGGAGTACGTGGTGATGGACAACAAGGTGAAGATCGTAGACGAGCAAACGGGCCGGATCATGGAAGGGCGCCGCTACTCCGACGGGCTGCACCAGGCCATCGAAGCCAAAGAAAATGTGAAAATAGAGGCCGCCAGCCAAACTTACGCCACGGTAACCCTCCAGAACTATTTCCGGATGTACCACAAGCTCAGCGGAATGACCGGTACCGCCGAAACGGAAGCCGGAGAGCTGTGGGACATCTACGAGCTGGAAGTAACGGTAGTGCCCACCAATGTGCCGGTGATCCGGGACGACCGCCAGGACCTGGTATACAAAACCCGCCGCGAGAAGTACCAG
>CAJXMS010000278.1 GCA_913056475.1 uncultured Bacteroidota bacterium | reverse complement strand
TCGTTTTCATCGCGCCCATACAGGTTATCGGCGCGCATCAACGCATTGTCGGCCCCGCGCGCATAGGTGCTGGCCACCGAAATGCCCGGCACCACACCACCGTCACCCATATTCATCGCCCCCGCCGCACGCGCGGCAATGGTGGCGGGTTTCAGGTTTTTATCGCTCATGCGGCTTAGGCCGGCCTTATGGCTGCGCCAGTAAAAGTTTTTGGCCATTTTGTTCCTTGCTTCCGGGCCGCCCCGGGTATAGCGCTTGGGGTCCGTAAGGCACTCCAGCCAATGCGCGGATAGGCGGGCGTAGCATTCTTCTCCTTTGGCCAGCTCCTGAGGCACATCCAGGGCCGGCAGGGGCCCAAAGCGAAGCTGCCAATACCGGCGGTAACGGTTCATGAGCTGCACGGTGCGGTCGCTCAGGGAGGGCTTGGTGTCGGTAGCGGGCGTGGTTGGGCCCCATTCCTTTTCCTGTTCTGGGGTCCAGAGCGCATCGGCCAGGCCCTCGCTTATTTGTCCTTCGAGGAAGCGTTTTTTCTGCCGCTCGGCAATGGCTTGCGTTTCATCTGGACGGAGCCCCAGGGTGTGGGCCAGGGCGTCTAATTCGGTCTGTTCTTTTTCGCTCAGGTGCTTGTTAACAATCGCAGCGGAAATGGCTTCGCTGTAGAGTTCGTCGGCCATTTCGTGGAGGAGCTCCTGGACCACTTCCCGGGGCAGATTGAGAATTTCGCAGAGATGATCGAGCTGCTGCTGCTCTTGCTCATCGATAACCCCATCGATGAGCACGTGCGCCAACATGGGCTTAATTAGCTCCCGTTTGCGCTGGGGGTCTGCTTTTTCGAGGCCGTACTTATCGAGGATACCGCGAATTTCTTGACGGGTGATTTGCTCTACGGGGTGGTCGGCCAGAAGGTTATTGATTTCCACATAGGCATTTTCCCGTTTTACCTGACGGAAAAGGCGCTGGAAAAAATTGGGACGATCAAAAGATTTTCGTTGATAATGGGCCATGGGAAGAGAGGATTGCTTCTATCAAGGGAACGCTCTAAACAGGCGACAAAAGAGAAAGTTAGCAAAAACCCGTGATAAGGGAAACCTTTAAGCTATAAATAATTGGTTTATAGAAGGTTAAACTGGTTAACTGTATAGGGGGTTAACCCTTGGGAAGGTGTAACTGTAAAATCTTGAATCGCTACACCTTAAATTAACTCGGTGAATTGGGTAACTGTTTAAGCGGTGAGGAGCCGGAGGAGCCGCTTTAAGTCCTCCTGGAGCGGCAGAGCCGCGCGATGCCCTTTTAATATAAAAATCAAAATAGCAGAAAAAATTCATGGTTAACATTTTAATATTTCAACCATAAGTAAAATTTAGATTTGTTCAAAAAGTTGACCATGCTTTAAATAGTTAAAGACAGCAAAGAGGGAAGCGCTGGAAGTCCATTCGCCTCATCAGCTGATCGGCGGAAGTACTTTTTTTGGATGGCAGCAAAAAAGGACAAATCACATTGAGGGAGACTATTGCGGTAGATAATGATAGGCCCATGGGCACCCCAAAACGTCCGCTGCCCAAAAAAGGCAACTTTCCTAATAGCAACGAGATGCTGATTAGAGAGCGAAGGCAAGCGGGCTAAACCTGAAAATGGGGGCTTAGAAAGTGCTCATTAAAAAAAACCTGGCCGGGCGGCCCGGCCAGGTTTTCCTTTTTTTATCGAAGTCCAGGTAGTTTCCTAAAAGGCGCGGGAGGCATTGGGTGCCGAAAAGGGCACAGCGCTACTCCCTATCGGCCAGTTCAAAGCCTTCCTGCTCCTCGTGGGCCGTACCTTCTTCTTCCTCGGCCCCGTGGGTAAGTTTCTTCAACTTACGCAGGAAAATGAGCAGCACAATACCGAATAGTACGGTAATAACCGTGATCATGATAAAGGTACGCATTTCCAGCTCATTGGAGGCCTCAAAAAGGACCACCTCGCCCTCGTAGTTAGCCATGGATACTTCCACCTCCTTGCCGCGCATAAGGGCGTCACTGTCCTTTTCATTCACGAAGGTGACCGTCACATGCTGAGGATTGGCCGCCGTGGCTTCTTGGTCCTGCAACACGGAACGGAGTTGACCGCGGTTTTCTTCATTGAGGCGCACTACTTCATCTATCACCGCATCGCCCTCTTTGCCCGGCTCCAGCACCACCTCGCCATTCTCCAGATAGGCCTCCCCTTTCACCTCGAAAAGGCCCGCCTGGGTAAGGGTAGAATCCGGAATAAAACCGCCCTGCCCTTCAAAATTGCTCTTCACCTCCGCGTAGATGGGCTCGGATTGAGAAAACTCCCCTATTACGCCGGCCAGTTTATTACCCAGTCCGGTAGCAGCAAAGAAAACCCCCATCAGGATAGAGGTGTACTTGGCCGGGGCCAGCTTAGTAATGAAGGACAAGGCCACCGGAGAAGTAGAAAGTTCCCCCAGCGTATGAAATAAATAAGCCAGGATAATCCATACCAGAGCGGCCTTGGTGCCGCCCAGTACCTCCATGGAAGCTTTGGCCATAAACAAAAAGCCCAGCCCCATGATCATGGTCCCGATGGCCATCTTAAACAGGGAAGAAGCTTCCCCGCCTTTGCGCTTGCGCCGCGCCCAAAAGCCGGCCACGATGGTACCAAAGATGATGATGAAGATGGCATTTACCGCCTGGAATACCGAGGCCGGAATGGTGCCCTGGAAGAGGAAACCCAGGTCCACAAAGCGGTTTACCTTTTCTTTGGTGTAGATATTCATCAAGCCGCCGGCCTGCTCAAAGGCCCCCCAAAACACGATAACGATGATAAAGGAAAGCAAAAGAACCACGTAACGGTCTTTTTCTTTCTGGTTTAGTTCATTGTAGATCACCGCCATCAGGCCCGTTACAAAGGCCAGGAAGATGGTAAGCAGACCGTAACCAATCGAGCCCAGGGCCCATCCGGCAATACCCGCGATTAAAACGTACAGGCCAAAGAGGCCTACCAACCCAAAGAGCGCAAAAGGCACCTTGGTGCGTAACATTTTTTTAAAGAGTTGGCCCAGGCCGTCATCTGCCTTG
>CAJXMS010000277.1 GCA_913056475.1 uncultured Bacteroidota bacterium | reverse complement strand
AGCCTCCTCATCGTTTTCTTGGCTTATAAACTATACGCCATTATTCAGGAACCTATTCGATATCAAGAGATTAAAACCAAGCGTTACAACCAAGTAAAATTGCGCCTGGAACAAATCCGCGATGCCCAGAAAATCCACCGGGAGGTTTTTGATGGCTTTACGGCCGACCTGGACCGCCTGATCGCTTTTGTGGATACCGGCCGCAAGCCCATCGTGCTGCGGAAAGACTCCAGTTTTACTTACTACGATGAGACTTACCGGAAAGACATGACCAAGGATACCATCGTGAAACGCATCATCGGCTACGAAAAAGTGCAGAAGAGCTTCCCCACTTCTTTTCAGCCCGAAGACCTGCGCTACATCCCTTTTTCAAACCAGCAGGAGTTTAAAATGGATGCCGGTAAAGTCACCATCAACGACGTTACGGTGCCCGTTTTTGAAGCAGCGGCCCCTGATACTTTGATCTTTCACGATATGATCGATGATTACGACCGTTACATCGAGAAAGACCACGTCCTGAAAGTGGGCTCTTTAACCGAACCTACCCTCAGTGGTAACTGGAAATAAAACCGCCTTTCAAGTATTAAAAACCGCCCCTACGCTGACCGCCGGTAGCGCCCGGGAGGGTGTTGCCCTGGTGTCTTTTTCTCCCTGGGATTTTTCGGCGGCCCTGATCACTGGCCATTCGGAAAAAGCCGTTTCCCTCCTGGCGCATCAGCATTGGTCCGAGCCCCTGGAGGGAGACCTTCTCTACGAGAAATACGATGACTGCCTCCACCAGTTACCCTACCGCCTGGACCACAGCCAGCGGATCGAGGCCATATTTGATTTTCGCAAGTTTGCCCTCCTGCCCCAAAGCCTTTACGAGCAGGGGAAAGGCCCGGAAATGCTCAGTTATACGGCGCACCTTGAAAAAGGAGAACAGGTGTACGTAGATCAATGGGGACCAAGCGAAGCGGTGCTGGCCTACAGCCTGCCGGCTTCTTTGGTTACCTGGTTTCACAAACGGTTTCAAGCCGGTCGTTTTCGCCAGCAAGGGTCGGCCCTGCACCAATTGTACCGCCAATTTACCCACCAGGGCAGCTTTGCGCTGCTCCACATCAGTACGGGGCGGGCCGATTTAATGCTGGCCCGCGAGGGCAAGCTGCTCTTTTACAACCAGTACAGCTATCAGGTAGAAGAGGACGTTCTTTACTTCGTCCTCTTTGCCATGGAACAGTTTAACCTGCTGCCTACCGAAATTGCCCTGTTTCTCTCCGGTAAAAGCCTGCGAGGGGAGAAGCTTTACCAATTACTGGAAAATTACCTGGCCGAAGTGCAAGAAATTCCTCTTCCCGAACAGCCCGCCCGGGGTGGTTTTTTGGCCAACCGGGAATGGAGCCAGCAAATTCACCTTTTAGGCGCCTTATGACCCGTATTATTAGCGGCCGGCTGCGCGGCAAACGCCTCCATGCGCCCCGCACCCTGGAGGCCCGGCCTACCACCGACTTTGCCAAAGAAAGTCTTTTCAATATTTTAGAAAACCAGTACCACTGGGACCAAACCACCGCGCTGGACCTATTTTCCGGGACCGGAAATCTGGCCCTGGAACTCGCCAGCCGGGGCGCTTCCTCCGTAGTGGCCGTAGATATCGCCCAGGCCAGCACCCGCTACATCCAGCGCACCGCTGAGGCGCTGGGACTTGATAAGCAAGTTACCGTAGTACAGCGAGAGGCCCGGGCCTTTTTACAACGCGATTTTCGCCGCTACGAGCTCATTCTGGCGGATCCCCCTTACGACTATCCCGATTACGAGCACCTGCTGGAAGCCATCTGGGCCCGGGACCTTCTGGCTCCCCAGGGGCTGCTGGTGCTGGAACACCATGTCCGCACCCATCTGGACCATCTTCCGCACTTTCAGCGCAGCCGTAAGTACGGCAAAGTTGGTTTTAGCTTTTTTGCGCCCGCCTAAGGCTATCTTTTATGCCCCCTTACCGCAGGGCAAGCGGCCTGCCCAGGCCTACTGCGGGGATTCGCCCCGGCGGCCGCCGGGTTACTTTTTTTCGAGAAACGCCCGAAAAGCCTGCAGGGCCCGGCCGCGGTGGCCAATGGCATTTTTGGTGGCAGCAGCCATTTCCGCAAAAGTTTCCCCGTGCCCCGTGGGGATAAACAGGGGGTCGTAGCCGAAGCCTCCCTCGCCGCGGGGCTGTTCGCTTATGGCCCCGTCTACCCGGCCGTTAAAAAAGTAGCGCTGGCCGTTTTCATCGATCCAGGCCAGTACCGTAAGGAAATAAGCTTTGCGCTGGGTTTGATCGGCCAGCTTGCGGAGCAGTTTAGCCCGGTTGGCCTCATCATCGGCCGCCTCTCCCGCGTAGCGAGCGGAATGCACCCCGGGAGCGCCTCCCAGCGCGGGCACTATCAATCCCGTATCATCGGCCAAAACCGGCTGCGCTCGCCACGCATAAAGGGTTTCCGCTTTGATGAGCGCATTTTGGTACAGCGTAAAGCCCGGCTCGGCTATCGCCGCCTGGAAGCCCACGTCATGGAGGCTCAGCCAGCTATGCTGGGGAAGGACTTGGGCTATTTCGGCCACTTTATGGGGGTTATGGCTGGCAAGAAGTATTTCCATAGCTACATTTTGCTTTCACGGGGCCGTGCAGGGCCTGGCGGCCAAATGTAAATTAAGCCGCCGGAGCAGAATAAATTTCTAAGCAAATCTTTCCCCCGGCACGGCCATTCCCTGCTATGCGAAATATTTTTGTACCTTGCGACTTAGTGTAAAAGTAACACTTAGGTAAGCGTTTTAAGCTTTATTGCACCTTAAATCACATTTGGCCGCGAGGCCAAACCTAGTAACTTTACTTAATTAAACACCTGATGATCAAAAACATACTAACGCTAGCTTGTGGTCTGATGGCCTACGCGTACAGCGCTCAGGTGGTAAAGGTAGATCCGCCGTTTCCCAATCAAAATGATACCGTTACCGTCACTTTTGACGCTTCCGAAGGCAATGGAGCGCTAACAGGGGTTTCGCCCGTGTATGCGCATACGGGGGTGATCACCCAATCGGGCGGTCCCGGATCATGGCAATA
>CAJXMS010000276.1 GCA_913056475.1 uncultured Bacteroidota bacterium | reverse complement strand
GCCGGTTATGTTTTTGCAGAGGCGGGGTTTGACACGGGACACGGGCTGGGCCGCCGCTGAAAAGGGCTCCCAGAGCTGCCACTTCCCGTCCCGGTACACCCGCAGGAGGGTTTTGCTGCCGGTGATATCGGCGGAGTGGAATATTTTATCCACGGTGTAGTAAGGAAAGAGCGCCGTATCGGGGCTTTTCCGGCCGGCGGTGAGGGCGCCATTGCTGGCTATGAAGAGCCATTGGTCGCTGCTGCTTACCAAGCTTAGAAGGAAGGGCGGCATCTGCTCAAAACCTTCGATGCAATAAAACTTTTCTCCCTTTTGCATTTCATAGTACCCCTGCACGGGATGGTCGGCTTTTCGCAGGGGCGTATTTCCGAGGTAAGCGGCTTGCTTCGTATTTTCCAAGGAGGATTTAGCTTTTTTCAGGTTTGAGAACGATGGTTTGCAGGGCCCGGGGGGCCAAATGAAAATTACCCGCGGCCTGGGGGGTTTTTACCCGGTAATTGACGGTTTCCTCGCTGGGGTTGAACAGCACCGCCACGAGCGAGCCATCCGGATTGATGGCGGCCGTAGATTGGGTACGAGGGCTACTCGTTTGGAGCGCAATACGTTTGGCCCCCGGCCGAATAAACCTGCTGAAATGGGTCATGATGTAGTAGAGGGGGGTGAAGTAGACGGCGTCCCGTCGCGGATCGGCGATGACGGGTGCTACGCACCAGTTCTGGGCGTGGTTGGGGCCGCCCTGGCGGTTGAGGATCAGGTTCCAGTCTACCCAGCCCTGTACCTGGTTGTTTAGGCAACCGATGATGTCGCGGGCGTAGCGGTAAGCGGGGACGTAGGGGGGGTGGAGGTCTTTGTTTTCTGGCCGGGCCCACTGGTAGCCCCAGTCAGTGGCTTCTTTGCGCCAGTACCAGGCATCGTCGCGCCAATGGGGTACTTCGGCGTCCACGCAGGCTTCGGTCTGGATGATATGCTTCTCGGGGGCCAGGGCATGTACTTGCTGGAGCCTTTCGGGAAACCATTTAAAGGTGCTGGCGTACCAATGGATGGCGATGCCGTCTACGGCTTGCTGGAGACTGTCGTTTTGGTAAAAATGGCGCGCCCACTGGAGCATCTCTTCATCCCGGTTTTGGTCAAAAAAGAGGATCTCGGGATCGTAGGCGGAGCTGTCCAGCACGGGCCGGAGATGCTGGGTCAGGAAGCGGCCCATAGAAGCGGGCGTGTAGTGCATGCTTTCCCAGCTTTCGTTATTGCCCAGGGGTTCGTTTTCAACGGTGAGGGCCCAGATGGGGACACCCAGGGAGTCGTAGGCCTCGAGGTAGCGCTTCAGGTAACGGGCCCAGGTGCGGTAGTAGGCGGGCTTAAGGGCGCCGCCTTCCCAGTCCTCGTTGGTTTTCATCCAGGGGGGAGCGGTCCAGGGGCTGGCGATGATGCGAAAACCAGCGCCGGAGATATCCTGGGCGGCCTGGATCATGGGGATGAGGTCGGCGGTGTCTTCGGCTATGCTGAAGTGCTGCAGGCTGGTATCGCCGGGGACGGTATCGTAGCTGTAATGACCGAGGGAGAAGTCGCAACTGTTGATGTGGGTACGGGTGAGGCTGTAGGCGGCCCCGGTATCCGAAAAGTAGGCCCGTAATACGCGCTGCCGCTGGCGCGCGGAAAGTTGCCCCAGAACGTGGGCGGAGGCTTCCGTGAAGGCACCGCCAAAGCCGGCGATGGTTTGGAAGGTTTGTTCCGGCTGGAGTACGAAGGTGTCCGTAGCGGCACTGTCTACGGGCCTTACCGTATCCAGCTTATGGCCCTGGGCGGAGGTTTCTAATACCGTAAATCGATGGGCGGTATCGGGCTTGGGCGGGGCTTTTTCCTGGCAGGCTCCGCTGAGCAAAATCAGCAGAAGGAAAGGGGGCAAGTAGCGCATGGGTTTTATTTTTTCTCGTATACCCGAACATAGTCAATTTTAAATTCGGCGCGGGTAAAGGTAGAATCGATCCCTTTGGCACCTCCCCAGCCGCCCCCGATGGCGAGGTTGAGGATAATGCTTTGGGGGTCGTGAAAGGGCCATTCGCGGCGATTGGCCGTTTTATCGTAGCGGTAGTAGCGCCGGCCGTCTACGGCCATCACCATGCTGTCCGGATACCAGAAGGCGCTGTAGGTATGCCACTGGCTGTTCATGTTTTCCAGGGTATCTACCGCGCTGATCTGATTGCCTTTCTTGAAGTAGTAGGCCGGGGTGTGACAGGTGGCGTGGTTAAGGCCGCGCCCGGTGCTATCGTTGATCTCGTAGCCTACGCATTCCAGGATATCGATCTCGCCCACATCGGGCCAGGATTCCTCATCGCGATAAGCATCGCCCAGGGTCCAGCCGGCGCTCCAGGTGCCCCGGAAGGTGGGTACCTTGGCCCGGAAGGTGATCTTGCCGTAGCGAAAGGCTACCCGGCCCTGCGTGGTAAGGCGGGCGGAGCGCCAGAAACGGCCGGCGTCGGGTTTTTGGGCTATGATGTGCAGGGCACCGTCCTGGAGATAGGCGTTTTGAGTATCGGCCTGGGTGTAGTACTGCAGTTCGCGATTGCCCCAGCCCCAGTTGCCAAAATTGAATTGCCAGCGGCTGGTGTCGGGTAGACCAGCGCCTTCAAACTCATCCTGCCACACTACTTCCCACTCCTTTCCATTGGTTTCCTGGGTTAATATTTTGGGGGTATTTTGATGGCGTCGTTGGAGCTTAAAGTAAAGGTCTTCAAGCTGGTAAGCTCCCTTTTCCACGTGCAGTTGCATGGGGTGCCGCCCGCTATCCAGGGGCAGGCCATCGCGGTATACGCTGTCTTTATCGGTAGGGTATAGGTAACCGCTTACATCATAAGTGCGACCCTCCTGGTTTTCGGTGTAATCTTCCAGCCAGAGGCGGCTTTCGGCGGCCCCCTGGCCCTTAATGACCACCTGGTAGCGGCCGGGTTGAGGCACATTTAGCTGAAAGCTTACTTCCGCGCCAGCACCGAGCTTAAGCGGAAGCGCGCGGGGGGCGCTGCTGTCGGTGTGCCAATTTTGGGGGTGAAGAAGATGATCACCGGATTTGGCGGGGG
>CAJXMS010000275.1 GCA_913056475.1 uncultured Bacteroidota bacterium | reverse complement strand
AAAGGGCGGTAGGCCGCGGGCACCGCTTACCAAGAGGTAGGTACGCCGCTCGGATATGCTGCCGAGCTCGGCCAGGGCCAGGGCGAGATGATCTAAGGCAAGGGCCAGGGGCTGGCCGTGAAAATTGCCTCCGGAGAGTACATCTCCCTGGGCTGGAAAGAGGGTGGGGTTGTCGGTTACCCCATTGAGCTCCTGCTGGAGCACCTGGGCCACGTACTGCATGGCATCCAGCGTGGCACCGTGTACTTGGGGTACACAGCGGAGGGAGTAGGGGTCCTGGACGTGCTCTTTGGGGCGGTGAAGCAGGGCACTGCCTTCCAGGAACCCCCGGATGCGGGCGGCTACCTTTTTTTGGCCGGGCTGGGGGCGCACCTGGTGCAGTCGTTCATCAAAGGGCTCGGGGCGGCCATCGTAACCCTCCAGGGATAAGGCCGCGGCCAGATCGGCCTGGTACTGAAGTTGCTGCCCTTTAAAATAGCCCCACAAGCCATGGGCGAGCATAAACTGCGTACCGTTGAGCAGGGCCAGCCCCTCTTTGGCCTGGAGGCGCAGGGGCGCTAAGCCGGCCGTTTCAAGGGCCTGGGCAGCGCTCTGCCAGCGGTCTTGATACCACACCTCTCCTTCGCCCAGCAGGGCCAGGGAGAGGTGCGCCAGGGGGGCAAGATCGCCTGAAGCCCCGAGCGAACCCTGCTCATAAACCCGCGGGAGGATGCCCTCATTGTAGAAAGCGATAAGTTGCTCCACCAGGGCCAGGCGTACCCCGGAATGACCGTAGGAGAGCGACTGGATTTTAAGGAACAGCATCAGACGAACCAGTTCTGGATCCAGGGAGGCCCCCGTACCGCAGGCATGAGAGCGCACCAAATTTTCTTGAAGGCGGGAGAGGTCTTGTCCTTCAATGCTCACGCTGTACAGGGAGCCAAAGCCCGTGTTGATGCCGTAAACGGGCTTGTCATTTTGCTGGGTAATTTTTTCCAAATACTGACGACAGGCCTGGATACGCTGGCGGGCTTCCTGGCCCAGGGCCAGTTTTTGGTGGCTGAAGAAAAGCGTCTTAAGCGCCTCCAGACTGAGCGGTTCAGGACCGATATAATGATGCGAATCAGTGCTTGCCATGGTTTGTTTGCGCATTGGGGTTAAACCGTTCCAGCAATTCTATTTTGCTAAGCTCTTCTTGCTGGCCCTGCTCCATATTTTTTAGCGTAAAGCGGCCCTCCTTGAGCTCTTCTTCTCCGATGAGAACTACGTAGGGTATATACTTCTTTTGGGCGTACTGGAGCTGCTTTTTGAGTTTGACCGCTTCCGGGTATACCTCAGTAGGCACCCCTAGCTGGCGCAGCGCCTGCGCCAAATTAAGGCAGTAAAGAGCTTCGCGCTGGCCAAAGTGGGCAAAGAGCACCCGGGTACCAATGGCTTCAATAGCCGGAAAAAGCCGGGCCTCCCGCAGGGCAAGCTGGATGCGGTCCAGACCAAAAGAAATGCCAATGCCGGATAGACCGGGTTTGCCAAAAAGGCTGGTGAGATCGTCGTAGCGCCCGCCACCGCCCAGGGAGCCCAGCGCTTGTTCGGTGGGGACCACTTCCATGATGGTACCCGTATAGTAATCCAAACCGCGGGCCAGGGTAAAGTCTAGCTGTAGGGACTGGTGCCGATCCAGGGCGCGCGCCTCTTCCAGCAAAAAGTTAAGTTCCTGAAGGCCCTGCTGGCCTATGGCACTGCTGCCCACCAGGCGGAGGAGGCCTTGAATTTTTTCGGCAGAACTACCATCCAGGGCAGTGAGCTCTTCAAGGGTACGGGCGGCTGTTTCGGGCAGGCCGCGTTCCTGTAGTTCCTTTTGAACGCCTGCCAGGCCTATCTTATCCAATTTATCGAGGGCCATGGTGAAGTGCCCCAGCTCCTCCTCGTTTAAACCGAGGGTTTCTCCCAGCCCTGCTAATACCTTGCGATGATTGAGCCGGATGGCCACGGGGAGGCCCAGTTCGTCAAAAACTTCCTGGTAAATGGCAATAAGCTCCAGGTCCAACAGCAGGGAGTCCGAGCCCACCGCATCGGCATCACACTGGGTAAATTCACGGTAGCGTCCCTTTTGGGGGCGATCGGCCCGCCACACGGGCTGGATCTGGTAGCGTTTAAAGGGAAAGGTGAGTTCTTGCTGGTGCTGCACCACAAACCGCGCAAAAGGCACGGTGAGGTCGTAGCGCAGGGCCTCTTCGGTAGCCTGCTGCCAGGCTTCTGGCTGGCCTTCGGCTACTTTTTGGAGGGCCGAAGAAAGCTTTTGGCCCCGCGGCGCGATCTTAAAAATTAGGCGGTCGCCCTCTTCACCGTATTTGCCGGTAAGCGTTTGGTTGCGCTCCAGGGCGGGTGTTTCGATACGTTGATAGCCGTACCGCTCAAAAATACGGCTGATCACCTCCGTAATGTAGGTGCGCTCACGCATTTCGGCGGGCAAAAAGTCGCGGGCGCCCTTGGGCAAGGCGGGTTTGATGGCCATGGGGAGTCATTTTTTGGGGAGGCGCAAAAGTAGCCATTCCGGGCGCCTTCAGAAAGGAGGGAAAGACAAGGAGGGTTATTTAAGGCAGGGAAAGTGTATCTTTTTCCATCGGGCGGTAACGGCCGCTACACTGGGAAATATTGGTCTTGAAGGTATCGCCTCGCCGGAAAAAGAACCAGGTGAGTAAGCTATTGCCGGGATTTTCCAGGGGATGTTCATCGAAGAAATAGAGCTGGGCCAGCCCGTCTAAGCCGTGGTGCTGATAGGTAAGGAAAACCAAGCAGCGCGAAAAAAGCCGACTACGGGAAGCGCTAATGCTATCCAGGACGGGCAGCTCCATGGTTTCTACCCGATCGGCCACCGCCCGAAAATAGTCTTCCAAAGTGGCTTTATCCGGCCGCTGGTAGAGCACCTCATGATAAGCAGGATCAGCGGCATAGTAGCGCACCCGGAAGCGATGATCGATTTCCAGGGGTAAGCCATTGCCAGACAGCATTTTGAGCCCCACCCCCCACACGTATTCATCGTATGTACGCTCGGGCTGCGGGGCATTTTCGAGCTGGTAGTACACGCGGTTGGCCCCCACAGCAGTTACCCGCGCATAAGA
>CAJXMS010000274.1 GCA_913056475.1 uncultured Bacteroidota bacterium | reverse complement strand
GGCGGCCTGCCCCTGGGCGACGTAGCGCAATCCATGGCGGCCCATGCGGGGCAGTGGTACGTGGCGCTCAACGGAAGTAGCGCCCTGGTGGCCCTGGACTCAGCAAGCCTGGTAGAAAAAGCGAGGATTAGGGGCATCGGTACGCCCGCCGGCATGGCCCTGGCTGGGGAAAAAGCCTATTTGACCGACGTTTACCAAAGCAAGCTGAGAAAAATAGACCTGACCAAGCTGTCTGTAGATACGGTGGTAACGCTACCCGCCCCGGGAAATGATGTCCGGGCCCTGGGGGGCAAATTGGCCGTGGGTACGTCCGGAGGGGTAGTTATTTTAGACCAACGTACGCTGCAAAAAGATACCCTGTTGGTTACCGCGGGGCCTGTCAGCAGCCTGGCCGTCTCCGGTAGAAGAGAAATTTGGGCCCTCACGGATGGCACCCCACAAGACAGCCTGCTGGGATGGCAGGGCGTAGCCTGGCAAAAATTAGGTGGATTTAGCTTGGGGAAAAACAGCGGCTTTCTGCGCAGCACTGCCGCCGGCGATACCCTATACTGGCTAGATGAAAGCCAGGTGTGGTGCCTGGATATAGCAAAGGGAAAACCGGCTAAGTGTTTCGCCAGTCCGCTACAAACGCCTTATGGCTTTGATCTTGACCCCTACCGAGGAGAGTTTTATCTCTGCGATGCGCTGGACTTCGATCAAGCCAGCTTGATATACCGGATGAGCCGAAGCGGAAACCTTTTGGACTCCTTCCGAACCGGGGCCATTAGCAACCAGGTTAACTTTGCCCGGCCGTGATGCCTGCCACTAAGGCAGGACTTATCTCTATGGGGAAGCTGGCAAGGTGCTTGCGCCTTTTGGTTCTTTCTTAATTTTGCATAAAATCAAACACTTATGAGTAAAGTAAAAGCCGATGACACCGTACAGGTGCACTACACCGGCAAGCTGGAAGACGGAAACGTATTCGATAGTTCTCGCGATCGGGAGCCTTTGGAGTTTACCCTCGGGCAGGGCGAGATTATCCCCGGCTTTGAACAAGGTATCTTAGATATGGAGGTGAATGAAACCAAGACAATAGAAGTACCCCATACCGAAGCTTATGGCGAACGAAAAGATGAGCTTCTTCACGAGGTTCCCAAGGATCAACTACCCGAAGAAATCAAGCCCGAAGTAGGTATGGCCTTGAGTTCTAAAATGCCCGATGGCCGGGAAATTCCCCTTACCGTAACTGAGGTAGGCGAGGAAAAAATTGTAGTGGACGCCAATCATCCCCTGGCCGGAAAAGACCTCACCTTTGAGGTGGAAGTAGTAGCCATCAAGTAATTCGCTTCCCTTGGTGTATAGCGAGCTAAACTGGCGTTTCCGAACGGAAAGCGCCAGTTTTTTTATATCTTGTTGCCATGGCAAAGGTTTGGTTCACTTTGGGGGTGACGCTCGTTTTCGCCTGGGGGCTTCAGAGCCAGTCCAGCTGGCAAGTAGACTACAGCCAGCCGGCGCAATGGACCCGTGATAATGCCGGTAATCAAATCCAAATCCGCAATAATCGCTTAGAATATCAGGACGCTACGGATGGAAGCAACCGCCGTATGTATCGGCCGGCGCCGGCCGAGCTTAACGATAGTTGCTGGCAGATAGACTTTACCTTCCGGGCCATCCGGGGCGGGGTTCAGGGGGCCACCGGTACCCTGCTCCTGGGGCTTACCCAAGGTGCCGACTGCCCCTTAAACACCTGCGGCTCCACCAATGGGAACGCTCCTCTCAGCAATGAAACGGGGCTTTTGACCTCTTTTCTGAGTCAACGTTATGGTGATAATGTAAACTTTCAAGTGCGAGTAAAGGTAGGCCAGCAGGTTACCGTTTCCCCCAAGATCGGCGACATTCAGTATGGCAACACTTTCTACTTACGCCTCAAAAGATGGCCGCCGGACAGTTTTTCTCTCGCCGTTTATCAGGATTCGGCGCGACGTCAGCATCTTCCCGGCAGTCCGGTCCAAATGACCCTGCCGCCTGGCATCAAAGATCTAAAATACCTTCAGCACAGCACCTTCCCGCAGGGCTACCCAGATCGCAAGTTGACCGGCTGGATCGATGATGTAAGCTACCGGGAAAATGACTGTAATAAATGTCCCGAAAAGTCGGTGTGGCAAACGGACTCTTTAGTAACCTGCCTAAGCGAACCTTACCTGCTGCGCCTTCCCGCCTCCTTCCCCGGCAGAGATAGCGCCCGCTGGAGTAATGGAGCCCGCGGTGCTCAAATTGCCGTAAGCCGCCCCGGTCTTTACAGCGTAACGATAGACAGTGGCGCATGCCAGTGGAAAGATAGCCTCCTTCTGGAAAGCAAAAGTGCCTCGCTGCCCCCTATCCGATTCGACACCCTACAGTGCTACAAAGAGCCCCTGTCCATTGTGCAGCAAGCGGAGGGATATGACTTTGAAATTACGGCATTAAATCGCCCCAGGGGCGATTCTTTGCCCCAACCTCGAAAAGACACCATTAAGATCAAATTAATGGGCCCCTGTGATACCAGCCAAAAATCGCTGGTAATAGAATGGCGGGACTGCCGCTGCCGGCCGCTGGTCATTCCCAATAGCTTTACGCCCAATGACGATGGGCTCAATGAGACCTGGCAAATCAAAAGTGCCTGTCCCTTTACCCACTATCAAATCATCATTAAGGATCGCTGGGGGCACCGGATCTTTCAGAGCCAAAACCCCAGAAAAGCCTGGAACGGCCGATTTAAAAATAAGCCCGTGCCGCAGGGTACTTATTATTATTTTCTGCGCTATCAAAATACTTTCACTGCCACCACCCAGGTAGGCTCTATTCAGGTAATTTATTAAAACACCCTATGCCGCTTAATCTACCGCCCCGATGGAAGAAGGTGCTGAACCCGGTACGAATAATCAACTTAGTGCTGGCCCTCAGCTTTGCCTTACAGGCCTACCACGAGCACTGGGCCTGGGGCCTGCCCGCGCTCTACTTCTTTTACGCGGGATTGCGGAAGCGCCCCTGCCCCCAGGAAAACAGCTGCCAAAAGGAGCTTTAGCGCTCGAGCTTGGTGCCTGCTTTGCTGGCTAATAAGGCTAAGCCTTTAGCTGAGGCTCAACAGCCGCC
>CAJXMS010000273.1 GCA_913056475.1 uncultured Bacteroidota bacterium | reverse complement strand
GGTGAGGGTGTCGCTGCCCAGCCACACCGCAGCCAGGGTGGCAAATACCGGCTGTAAGTAGATGTAAAAACTCACGGTGGTGCTACTTACCTGCTTGAGGGCAAACATATTGAGCAGGTAGGCCAAATAGGTGGTGCCCAGTAAGACGAAGGCTATTTCGCCCCATATCTTAACGGGAAATGAGGCCCAAGGGGCCTCCAGCAGCGGGTTTAGCCCTATGGGCAAAACGAAAAAAAGGCCAAAAAGAAAGGCCCAGCGTATTACGGTTATGGGTCGGTACTGCGCCATGATGGGCTTGGTAATGATGAGGTAGGTACCGAAGAAAGCGGCGTTTAGTAATACCAATAAATTGCCGAGCGAAGTGTCCCGGGCCAGGAGGCCCTGGAGCTCCTCGCCTCGGGTAATAAGCAGCACGGCGCCTACCAGGCCCAGTAAAATACCCAGCACCCGCAGGGGCCGGATGGGCACTTTGAGAAAAATCGCCGAGAGAACCAGGACGATGATGGGATTGGAGGTCATGATGACCGAGGCCTGGATGGGCTGCGTAAGGTTGAGCCCGTAAAAGAAGAGCAGCTGATTGCCCGCTACGCCGAAGAACCCGCCCAGTATGAGCCGCCACCAGTGCGGGGGGCTTATTTTCTCCCGCGGAAAAAACAAACCGGTGAGCTGGAAAAAGACCGCTCCCGCCAGAGCGCGTAGGAGGATAAAGGCCGGCGGACTGAGGTAGTCTGGCATTACATCTTTGGCCAAAGTATAATTGAGCCCGTAAATAAGGGCAACGCCCCACAAGGCGGCATGGGGCCATACGGGTGAGATGGCGGTGGCAGGGCGGTTCACGGCCGGCAAAGAACGCGAAAATTTGAGCGGTAGGCACCCCATTTTGCCTTTGCTACCTTTGCCGCCGCATACGTATTAGCCCTAATCAAAAACCCCGCAGGCTCGCTTATGGCAGACCAAAAACTGAACTTCAATTCACGCACTATTCACGGCGGCCAAAAACCGGAGGAAACCACCGGTTCCGTAATGCCCCCCATCTTTCAGACCTCTACTTACGCCCAATCGGCTCCCGGTGAGCACAAAGGTTATGAGTATTCCCGCTCCCAGAACCCTACCCGGGAGGCCCTGGAAAAAAACATCGCCAGCCTGGAAGGGGCTGATTACGGACTGGCCTTTGGGAGCGGCCTGGCCGCCATCGATGCCATTTTAAAGATGCTGGAACCCGGTGATGAGGTGATTTCTACCAATGATCTTTACGGCGGTACCCACCGCTTGTTTAATTCTATCTTCCGGAAATACGGCATTAAGTTTCACTTCGTAGGGATGGACCATGTTTCCAGGGTAAGCGAAAAGGTCAATGCCAAAACGAAACTCATTTGGGTGGAAACCCCCACCAACCCCATGATGAATGTGATCGACATTCAGGCCATGAGCAAGATAGCCCGGGAAGCCGGGGCGCTGCTGGTGGTGGACAACACGTTTGCGACCCCCTATCTCCAGCGGCCCTTAGAGCACGGCGCCGACGTGGTGATGCATAGTGCCACTAAATACCTGGCGGGCCACTCCGATGTAGTGCTGGGAACCCTGGCTGTAAAAGACCAGGAAGTAGCTGAGCAGCTTTATTTTATTCAAAATTCTAGCGGAGCTGTTTGTGGTCCCATGGATTCCTTCCTTACCCTTCGGGGGCTTAAAACCCTCCACGTACGCGTGCAGCGCCACTGCGAAAACGGCCGCGCCGTAGCGGAATACCTGCGCAAGCACGATGCGGTGGAAGCCGTTTTCTGGCCTGGCTTTGAAGACCAGCCGCAGTACGAAGTGGCCAAGCGCCAAATGAAAGATTTTGGCGGGATGGTGAGCTTTCGCATTAAAGGGGATCAATTTGAAGATGCCTCGCGGGTAGTTTCCGCCCTGAAGGTCTTCACCCTGGCGGAATCTCTAGGCGGGGTGGAGTCCCTGGCCGGGCATCCTGCCAGTATGACCCACGCCTCTATCCCGGAAGCTGAGCGGGCTCAAACCGGCGTATCCAACGGCCTTATCCGCCTGAGCGTAGGCATTGAAGACGTGGACGACCTGCTCGCCGATCTGGATCAGGCGCTGAAGGCCTAACGCCCCGTTTCGGGATAGATGGGATCCCATTGTTTTCCCTAAACTTCGCCCGCTCGGTTTCGCAAGAAACCCAGCGGGCGTTGTATTTTTGACACTTACGTGAATTCCTTTTTATGCGCCTCAAACTATACATCACCGGCACCAGCTCCGGCATCGGTAAAGCCCTGGCCGAAAGAGCCCTGGAAGCCGGCCACCGGGTGGTAGGCATCAGCCGCCGCCGCAACATTGACCATCCCCAATACAAGCACACCCGCGTGGACCTCGCCAATTTGGACGAATATGTGGGCCTGAATTTCGATGACGACCGCGATGTGGATGCGCTCGCACTGGTCAATAATGCGGGCACGCTGGGCGATGTAAAACCGGTAAAGCGGCTCCATCCGGAGAAAGTAGCCCACAGCTATCGACTCAACATAGCGGCTCCCACCATCCTCACCGGGCTTTTTATCGATAATACGGATGGGACCGCCAAAACCCGGACGGTCCTGAATATTTCCTCCGGAGCAGGAAGCTACCCCATCGCTAGCTGGAGCACTTACTGTGCTAGCAAAGCCGCTTTGGATATGTTTACCCGCGTTTTACGGGTAGATCACCCGGCGGTGCGCAGCTTTTCGGTAGGGCCCGGCATAGTGGATACCGAAATGCAGGGCGAAATCCGGCGCCAACCGCAGGACGACTTTCCTGATCTACGCCGCTTTCAGGACTACAAAGAAGCCGGCGAACTGGCCGCGCCGGAGGAAGTGGCCCGCAAGCTGCTTTATATACTGGAACACCCGGCGGACTTTGAAGAGCCTTGTTTTTCCTTGCGGGAGGTGAATTTTTAGTGCTTGCTTCTTACTAGCGCTGAAAAAAATACCCCATGGAAACAAAGACTTTATGATTTATCACCGGGGTGGTAACCTGCTCCGGTTGTCGCTCGTATTCTTTTTCCAGCGAATAAGCGGCGCTCAGCCTTTCGGTGGGTCCCATGATCCATCCTCCCTGTAGTATGAAGTTATGCTTCCTACC
>CAJXMS010000272.1 GCA_913056475.1 uncultured Bacteroidota bacterium | reverse complement strand
CAAAGAGGTTTTGGATGATCGCGCAGCTCTCAGGCAGCGCGATGTTGGAGTATTCGATCTCCACGCCGATCTTGCGCCTGGTTAGATCATCATGCATGTCCATTCCTTACTTCTGCCCCGCGATCAGTACGCCTTCGATCACATCTACTCCTTTTTCTTGCAGCTTCTTTACGCCTTTTCCCTTTACGGCACTATTGGAATCCCGGGTGGCTATAACCACCCGCGGGACGCCCATCTTGATGATCTTATCCGTGCAAGGCGGGGTTGTGCCGTGATGCGAGCAGGGCTCCAGGCTTATGTAAAGGGTACTTTCCTGGAGGAGCTCCGGCCGGCGGACGGCCTCCAGCGCATGGACCTCGGCATGCGGTTTACCCGAGCGGTAATGCCAGCCTTCGCCTATTATCCGGTCTTGATGCACCACCACGCTGCCTACCATAGGATTGGGGCTTACGGTAGGTTCTCCGTTGAGGGCCAGCTGGAGGCAGCGGCGCATATATTTCTCGTGATGGGTGCGCATAGCAGGGCGTATTTTAAGGGCCAGGGGGCCAAATGTAATGGGAAATGACGATAGGTAAACGCTCCTTTAAAGGGCCTTTTCCATCCAGGTGGTACAGTTGTGATGGCCGCTTTGGCCCAGCCGGTAGGAAAGGTGGTAGAAGCCCATTTTTTCGTATAAAGAGATGGCCGCCGCAAAACGGGGCAAACATTCCAGGTACACGTGGCTATAGTCCTGCTCACGCGCGGCGGTAAGACTCGCTTCTATGAGGGCCTGGCCCAGTCCCCTTCCACGCCCTTCGGGAGCCAGGTAAAGTTTTACCAGCTCCGTATAGCCCTCAGGCAGGGCGGCCGTAGGGTATATGCCGCAGCAGCCTACGGGCTGTCCGGCCCGAAGCGCCGTAAAACCGCGGGCCCGGGGGGCGCTGAAGTAGGTACTGAGCCGATCGGTATCGGCATCCTCGTAAACCGTTCCGGTGCGCGGTACCTGGTGTTCATCTATGGTGGCCCGGATCAGCTGGGCCAGCCGGCGATTGTCTTGGACGTCCAGGGGTCTTATGCTCATGAGCTTACGGGGATAATTTGGTGCTGGGGCGCCAGGTAGTGATGCACCAGGGCCTGCCAGCAGAAAGCAAAAAGCCCAATCCCGAATAGTAAATGCAGCGGCTGCGACCAGTGGGGTAGGTCAAAATAGGCCAAAATAATACCCAGTAGTATTTCCGCTCCCACCAGCAGCAGTACGGGCCATAATTCTGGAAAGCCTAAGCGGCGCCGTTTGTTCTGGTAGAAGAGCCAGGCGGCCAGGCCTGCTACCAGCAAACTACCGCTGCGGTGAACGTAAAAGACCCAGTCTACCTGCTGCATCCAGCTATCCCGGGGAAGGTTCATTTTAACAAAGGCATCTATCTGTTCCCGCACCTGGGTGCCTAGCAAAATTTGTAGCAGCACCAGCCCTAATAAAACCTGCAGCAAGAGGCGCAGCCGGGGCGTAAAGTAGGTAGCTTGCAGACGTTCCTGACTTACCAGGCCATGCAGCACCAGCATGATGGCCATGATAAGCATGGCGCCGAACATATGAATGGTAATGCTGCCGGGAATGAGGTTACCATCTACCACCAACTTACCCAGCCAGGCTTCAAAGCCCAGCATAAAGAGGCCCGCCAGGGAAAGCAGGAGGGGGCGGCGGTCTTTTCGCCAGTAAAAAAGACTTAGTCCTACCAGGACCAGCATGGGTAGGCCACTTAATGCGCCCAGTAGCCGGTTTAAGTATTCTATCCAGGTGTGCTGGGCATTAAAATGCGCGTAGTCATGCTTAGTGTAGGCCTCCCAGTTTTGTTCATCATACTGCTGCCCGGTAGAAAAATCGTTCCGCGCCTGGTAAAGAGCTTCCTGGCAGATGATGATCTGGTCTTTTTGGTAGGGGTAATTGGGTTTCCATTCCAGCTCGCTGCGCTCTGTAGGGGGGATAAGATGGCCAAAACACTTGGGCCAGTCGGGACAGCCCATACCGGAACCGGTGGTGCGGACGATACTGCCGGCCAGGATCACCAGAAAAAGGAGGGTGATCTCCACGCGGCTCAATCTTAATAGCCATTTTTTCATGAGGGCAAAAATAAGGCAGCGCCGCTTAAATAGCGGGCTTGCGGCGTTTTCACGGTTTATGTTTTCGTAGCTTTAAAAAATCCTTTTATCGCTCATTTGTTTAGCTTAGCTTATCCGGGAAAGGCCCAAACAAGACGCTGCCGCTCGCTCATTTGGCCGGTGAGGCCTGAAATAAAAACAATGTTCCCGACTGGCTGGGGCGGGCACGAGGAATGTTTAGGGGAAAGACTGGGCTTAGAGGTAGGTAAATATTCCCCAAAAGTGGCAAAAACTGCCCCCGAGCACAAAAAGATGCCAGATCCCGTGGCTGTAGGGAAGACGGTGCCAGCTAAAGAAAATGGTCCCCAGACTGTAACTGATACCCCCGGCCAGTATCCACCAGAGCAAGCCGGTGGGGGCATGCGCCAGCAAGGGCTTGAGGGCTATAACAATAAGCCAGCCCATGGCCAGATAAAGACCCAGCGAGAGCTTGGGAAAACGCCCCAGGTAGCGGAGCTTGAAAAAGATTCCCAACAGGGCGATGCACCATACCGCGCCCAGGATCATCCAGCGCCAGGGGCTCGGAAGCACCAAAAGGGCTATGGGGGTGTAGGTTCCGGCAATGTAGAGGTAGATAGCGGTATGATCTAGTAAATGCAACAGCCTTCTTACCCGATCCCTTGCGTTCCACAGGGCGTGGTAGAGGGTACTGGTAAGGTAAGTCCAGGTCATGCTAAGGCCATAAATGAGAAAAGCCCATAGATAACCTGGGTTTCCACTTAATGGCTCTCGGGTGAGGAGCGCTATCAGCCCTACGATGGCCAGGGGTACTCCCAAGGCGTGCGTGAAAACATTTACCTGTTCTTCTCGCCGCGGGTATTGGGGAGGAAATCTTTTCAATGCTGCCAGGGCTTTACAAGGGAGATCGCCGCCCAATTCTTAGTTCTCCTATTCCCCGAGAAATGCTCATCAATTGAGATTATCCACCGTTTTTCGTTTGGAGATTTGAATCACTAAGTAGGTACAGACAAAAGCAGACCCGAAACCT
>CAJXMS010000271.1 GCA_913056475.1 uncultured Bacteroidota bacterium | reverse complement strand
GGGATCTTCCAGGGGCTTCACCAGGTGGTCTACCCAGTGGCGTTTGTAGATGGTATCGGCATCGCCGGTAAGGAGGTAGCTACCCCGTGCATTTTCCAAACCGGCCTGGCGGGTTTTGGGAATGCCTTTTTCGGGCTGGTAGATGTTCCGTACGCCTACCCGGTCCAGGATATCCTGGGTGCCATCGGTGGAACGATTGTTTACAAACAGCAGCTCAGTGGCACAGGCGGGTTCCATATCGGCCAGGCTGGCGAGGGTGGCCAGCAGGTACTTCTCCTCGTTGTGAACGATAATCACCACACTGGCGGTGGGTTCTGCGGGCGTAAAGCGGTTTTCGATTTTTTGCTGGATGCTGTCTAATTCTTCCTGCGGTACCTGATCAAGCGAACGCCCGTGATAACGCAGAAAATGGCGATACGGGGCAGTGGGTTTAAATCGCATAACAGGAAGTCTTCAGGCGTGGGAAAAGGCGTTTACAGCCTTATTATAGAATTTAAGCGCTAATATAATGCATATATCGTAGCGTTTTGCGAGGTTTTTAATAAAATGTACTAGTCTGCGAAGAAGAAATGGAGGCCAGTGCTGGACGATCACTTTTGGCCGAAGGCCGCCCCATAGTGAGCGTAATGCTTAAGCAGCCAGGCGCCGAGGAAGGTGGTGAAAAAGCTGAAGCTGCTGTAAAGGATGGAGACCAGGGCTATTTCTTGACTTTGGAGTACCTGGGTGGCTATGAAGATGGCCAGGGCGCTGTTTTGGAGGCCCATTTCTACGGCTATAGTGAAGGCGCCGTCGTGCCGAAGCTGGCTCCAGCGCGCCACATAAAAGCCGGTAGCCATGGTTATTAAGTTAAAACAAAACAGGGGAATTAAGAGGCTCCATTGATCTAGAAGCGCTCCTCCTTGATGGCCTTCGCCGGAGAAGAAGGCCAAAGCAAAAACCCCTAACAAAATACCGGGGAGAATAAAACGGAGGGGTTGCCGGCTTCGGGCCAGCCATTTTTGCGGGCCGTATTCATTAACCAGCACACCGGCAATTACGGGCAGCACTACCGTGAAGAGGATTTGCAGGAAGGTGTCGCCAAATCCCAATTCTATAGTCGTGTGCTTTCCGAGGAATAGTTCCAGCGAAAGCCCTACCAGGGCGGGGATACTGAAGAGGATCAGGAAGCTGTTGAAACTGGTGAGGGAGACGGAGAGGGCTACTCTGCCCTGGAGCATATTGGTGACCAGATTGGAGGCGGTGCCGCCTGGTGCGGAGGCTATGAGGATGATGCCTACCTGATAAAGCGGGTCCATGGGCCAGATCCACACCAGAAGAAAGGCGAGGGCCGGGAGGAGGAGCATTTGGCAGGCGAGCCCGATGAGGATGGCTTTGGGATAGATGAAAACCCGCTTGAAATCTCGAAACTGTAAATTGAGCCCAATGCCAAACATGATAATGGCAATAGCGATGGGCATGAGGTCGTCGCTGTTGTACTGCATAGGCGGGTGGGCGCCGCAAATGCGGCAGGAGCTCCTTCAGGCTGGGTTTTGGGCGGGGGTGGCTTAGGTTTCGGGGGCGTCCGTAGCGCTAGGGTCTGTTTCTTCGCCGGAGGTTTCCGCTTCTTTGAGTTTCCGCTTTTTTACGCTGAGCATCTTTTGTTCCTCGCGAAGGCGGTCTATTTGGTTTTGCTGCTTTTCCAGTTTTTGCTGGGCTTCTTTAACGATGGGGCTTTTGGGGTCGCTGCTGCTGAAAAAGCTCAGGTTGGTCTCCAGTTGATTGAGCTCCCGCTGTGCTTCTTCCAGTTTACGGCTTACCTCCCGTTTTTGGCGTTCTAAGGCCTGGGCGCCTCCGCTTTGGGCTACCTGGGCTACTTTGTTCTCTACGCGTAGGCGGTTACTTTGCTGGCGGTCTACATCCAGGGCTTTAAAATGGGCATCGAGTATCTCGCCGAAGCGTTTTTCGATCTTACCCTTCCCGCGGGGCACGGGGCCTACTTTTTTCCATTCACCGATAAGCCTTTTGATATGGCCGATCATCTCCTGCGACGCCCCGTTTTTTACGTCCAGGTTTTCTAATTCACTGAGCAGGGATTTTTTTTGCTCGTAGTGGCCTTCGCGGGCTTGGTCTTGTTCTTTGTTGTGTTCGGCCAGGCGGTTAAAGAAGTGGTCGCAAGCGGTGCGGAAACGTTTCCAAACCTTTTCGCCGTCTTTACGGGCTACATGGCCGGTTTTTTTCCATTCGGCCTGGAGCTTTTTGAGCTCCGCGGCGGTGGGGCCCCAGTCGGTGCTGTCTTTTAAGGCTTCCGCTTTTTCTACCAGGGCTTTTTTGGCCTGGAGATGGGCCTTCTGGGATTTTTTAAGTTCCTTATAAAACTCATTTTTAGCGTGGTTGAAGGTCCGGAGGGTTTCCCGGTAGGCCTCCCACACTTCGTCGTTTTGGGGATGGTTAAGCCGCCCTATTTTTTTAAACTGCTCGGTAAGGCCCTGCATTTTTTGGAGGGCATCTTGCCACTGGCGGTGGGTGGTGAATTCCCGTCCCAGGGCCTTCATTTCTTCTACAATTTGGCGTTTTTGTTCCACTAGTTCACCCCGGCGGGCGCGGAGCTGCTCGTAGAAGGCCTCCCGTTTTTCGCGTAGCTGGCGGGTAAGCTCGCTAAATTGCTCCCAGAGGGCTTCTCGCTTCTCGGGGGCTACGGGACCGGTGTGCTTCCATTCCTGGTGAAGTTTTTGAAGTTCGCGAAAGGCTTTGGGCGCATCTTCCCAGGCGAGGAGGGCCTGGGCCTTTTCGATGAGCTCTTCTTTCGCTTTTTGGTTTTTTTGGTAGTCGAGATCGCGGAGCTCCTTATTTATTTTGATAAAGGCGTAGAAGTTTTCTACGTGGTGGTGCCAGGTGCGCCAGAGGTCTCGGCTTTCGGTCCGGGGTACCGGGCCGGTATTGCGCCACTCCTGCATGAGGGCGTTAAATTCCTTAAAGGTTTCCCCGATAGACTCTTCCTTGCCGATGAGGGCCTTGAGCTTTTCGATGAGACCTTTTTTGATCTCCAGGTTGGTATTGAGCTGTGCGCGCAGCTCATCGTAATACTGGCGGCGCTGCTTGCGATAGCGGCTATAGATGTCGCGAAACTGGTCGCGCAGGGGCTGGTGGTAGGCAAAATCTATCTCATGG
>CAJXMS010000270.1 GCA_913056475.1 uncultured Bacteroidota bacterium | reverse complement strand
ATAAGAATAAAGGACAGGCGCCGGGCGCCGAAGCGGAGTGCTTAGAAAGGCCTTGAGCCCCTACTGTTTGCCGAGGATAAGGGGAAGTCCGTTTTTACCCGAGCCTACCACAACTACTTTTGAATTTTCCGATTCGGCTAGTTTGAGGGTGGCCTCAATGCCTTTATCCCGTAGAATTTTGTCGGTTAGAGACTTACTCAGGAGACGGTTGGCCTCTGCTTTACCCTTGGCTTCGATGCGGCGACGCTTGGCTTCTTTTTCCGCTTGTTCAATCTTAAACTTGTACTCCAGCGATTTTTGTTCTTGTTCCAGCTTACGCTCGATGGCCGCGCGTAGCTTGGGAGGCAAGCCTACTTCGCGAATTAAGATCACGTCCAGGTCTACGAAGCGTTCCTTGATGTCATCATTAGAACGTTCGTATATCTCATTTTGGATAAGCTCACGCTTTACGGAATAGAGGTCTTCGGGCAGGTATTTACCGATAACCTCCCGGGTGGCAGAGCGGATTTCAGGCACTACTACCGCTTCGTGGTAGTTTTCCCCCACATTGTTGTGCAAGTAACCAATTTGGTTTTTAATGGGACGGTAGCGGTAAGAAAGCTGAACGGTAATGGTGAGGCCGTTTTTACTGAGCACTTCCATGGTGCTCTTGTTTTCCTTAAGCTTCACATTGTAGACGTATGCCTCGTCCCAGGGCCATTTTACGTGAAAACCCTGATCATAAACCTGATCTACGTCCAAGCCGCCCTGGAACTTGCGAAATACCACCGCTCGTTCACCGGGGCCCACGGTGTAAGTAAGGGAATTCCAGGCGAGGACCACTACTAAAAAGGCTACAAAGCCTACGATAATTAAAACTGTTCTGCGCTGACTCATAAAGGATACTATTTGTAAGTAAAGGGCACTCCCGCAGGAGCGATACATTAAAGCTCAAATATACAATGCGCCGGGCAGTTGCCGACGAAAGTCTGGTTTGCTTTATCAGCGGTTTTGTGGAGGGGCCAAAAAAAACCGTCCCCCCAAAAAGAGAGACGGTTTAGCGAAACCGGTAAAACCCTTCAAGCAAAACCGGTTTCTATCACTCACCCTGCTATTGAATAACAATTTTATGCGGGAAACGCCCCTGCTCTGTCTTCAGATACAAGAGGTAGGTCCCCGAGGCCATGTTGCTTAAGTCCAAGTGGTAGCGCTGGCCCGCCGAAGTTTGAATTTCAAGCTCCCGGAGCCGCTGCCCGGCGAGGCTATACAGCTCGGCCCGCTGCAGCGGTTCTTCGCTATCGACGGCCAGGGGGCCCCTGGTGGGATTGGGAAAAAGCCGCAGCCGGGGCTCATAGTGGGCCTCCTTCCGCCCGAGGTTGTTCCCATCGCTTACCGGTTGGTCGGTGTACAGGCGATATTCCCCCGGCTGAAGATTAATGGGATCATTCACATTGCTCACATTAATGCTATCGCCCTCAAAGAAGGAGTACCACCAGCCCGTGTGCTGGAAATTGGGGTAAGCGTCCTGCGCGTTGACGTCAAAATTACCAATGATGGTGGCGTTGACCGGGCCGTCCAGGTTTACCCTTTTTGTACCTCCCGAAAAGTCGTAGCGGTAGGTATTGGTATTAAAAAAGTCGTAACGATCGCGCAGGGCCAGCAAATCGGCCGTGACATTATAGAGATCGCGCCGATCCGGTTCCTGGTAATAATTCCAGCGGATGGGCTTATTGCAAACGCGGCAGGGGTTGTTTATATCTACCTCGTAACCTAGCTCGCCAAACTGCCACAGCATTTTGGGGCCCGGAAGGGTGTAGAAGAACAAGGCGTTGAGTTCCATGCGGTCCAGGGCCGTTCCCAGCTGCTTGGTATTGTAGTTGCCACTGCCATTGCCAAATTGTAAATTCTTGTACATCAAGCGCTGCTCGTCGTGACTTTCCTGATAGCCGATCAGGTGCTTAAAGTTGTACCCGCGTTCGTTGTGCAGCACTCCTTTAAAGTCAGAATCGCCCAGGTAGCCCATGGCGGCTTCGCTATAAGAATGATTCATATTGCCCCAGATCATAAAGCCATCGTTGGCCAGCGCCTGCTCCTCACTATTATCGGCGAAATGTTCCAGAATGGGGTAAGCCTGCGGATTTACCGTTTCCATGGCGTTTTTATAGTCTTTTAGGATGTTCACCCGGGATTGATCGTACTGCCCCCAGGCCGCTACATTGCCCAGGGTGTTATTCTGGGTAAATCCTTTGGAGAGGTCAAAGCGATAGCCGTCTATCTTAAACTCCCGCAGCCAGTATTTCAGCGCCGCCTTGGTGTATATTTTGGTTTGCGGCGCTTCGTGGTTAAAGTCGTAGCCCACGTTGAAGTCGTGGCGGGGCGTTTGATTGAAGTAGGGGTTTTGTGCGGTGGGCTGGCCAAAGGAACCGGCCGACGGATCAAACCACATCTGCACCAGGGGGCTCTGGCTGTAGGAATGATTATGGACGGCATCCAGGATCACCGCGATGCCCCGCCCGTGGCAGGCATCTACAAATTCTTTGAACTTTTCCGGGGTGCCGTAGTACTTGTCCAGCGCCAGGTGAAAACTAGGATTGTAGCCCCAGCTTTCGTTGCCCTCGAACTCATTGACGGGCATAAGCTCTATGGCATTAATGCCCAGCCGCTCTAAGTAATCCAGGCTATCGATAAGGGTTTGGTAATTGTGCTTGCCCACAAAATCCCGCACCAGTAACTCGTACACCACCAACTCATCTTTGGCCGGCGCCTGGAAGTTGGGGTTTTGCCATTGGTAGCTGGGCGGCTGCATGCGCAGCCAGGTAGCGATACCGGTGGTCTTCCCTTCCGGATAATCGGGTAAATTGGGAAAAGTAAGGCTATCTATATATTGATCATTAAAGGGGTCCAATACCAACTTAGAATAGGGATCTGCTACCCGCATTTCTCCATCTATTAAATACTGGAAAATGATATCGTTGGCCCCATTCAGGCCATTGATGGTAATCCACCAATCATCCCCTCCCGGAGTGCGCTTCATGTAGTAGCTGGTATCCGGCTGGAAGTCATTAAAGGTGCCAATGACGTAAATATTGTTTTTAAAGGGGGCATGGAGCTTAAGGGTAACCTGGGAGGGGCTGTTTTTATTAATACCATAGGCCGCACCGGAAGGAGCCGGGGCCGTCTGTACCGGCGGATTGGTTACGTAGCG
>CAJXMS010000269.1 GCA_913056475.1 uncultured Bacteroidota bacterium | reverse complement strand
CCAGGCTAATGAATAAAAGGCTTTCAGCCTTTTCTATTGGGGCGGTAGGCCAGGCGCTTTCCGGGGTAAGCTCGGTCTCTTCCTGGCCGTGATGGCATCACCCGAGCCACTGGCCCAATGCTATAGGGGCGGACGCCTTTTTGCCCGGGTGCTATACATATTTGGCTATTTTTGCCGTTCTTTTTCTCATCTGATAATCCTACCTCTTGAGTGAATCGCTGGTCATAATCCCCACTTACAACGAAAAAGAAAACATCGAACGCATGCTGCGTACGGTGATGGGCCTGCCCCGGGTGTTTCACGTATTGGTGGTAGACGATAATTCGCCCGATGGTACCCAGCAGATCATCGGCAACCTGCAGGAAGAATACCCGGAACGCCTGCACCTCCTCGCCCGCCAGGGCAAACAAGGCCTGGGCACCGCCTACCTGGCCGGCTTCCGCTGGGCGCTGGAACGGGCCTACGGCTACATCTTTGAAATGGATGCCGACTTTTCCCATGATCCACACGATCTGGAACGGCTCTACCAAGCCTGTGCCCACGATGGCGCCCACGTGGCGATAGGCTCCCGCTACGTGCGCGGGGTTAACGTGGTGAACTGGCCCATGAGTCGGGTGCTCCTCTCCTACACGGCCAGCCGCTACGTCCGCATCATTCTCGGCATGCCCGTGGAAGATACCACCGCGGGCTTTGTCTGCTACCGGCGGGAAGTGCTAGAAAGAATTAAATTTAAAAGTATTAAATTTGTAGGGTACGCCTTTCAAATAGAAATGAAATACATCGCCTTCAAGCTCGGATTTACCCTGCGGGAAGTGCCGGTGATTTTTACCGACCGCTCCCTGGGGACTTCCAAGATGAGCAAGGGCATCATCGGTGAGGCGGTATTGGGGGTATTGCTCCTTAGGCTACGCAGCCTCCTTCGCCGCTACCGGTAATAACCCGCCTCTTCACAACCCTTCTTTTCCTTAGTCATGAAAAAGATCCTCATCAAAAACGCGCGGATGGTAAACGAAGGGGAGGTACGGGAAACCGACCTCTTCCTCCGCCAGGGCCGCATAGAACAGATAGACCAAAACCTCAACCAACGGGACAGCCATACCCAGCTCATCGATGCTCAGGGCAAATACCTCCTGCCGGGCCTCATTGACGATCAGGTACACTTTCGCGAGCCGGGCCTTACCCATAAGGCCACCATCTACTCGGAAAGCCGTGCGGCCGTGGCGGGCGGTATCACTTCTTACATCGAACAGCCCAACACCGTCCCGCCCGCTACTACGCTGGCCAAGCTGGAAGAAAAGTACGCCATCGCCGCCCGCGATTCGGCGGCCAACTATGCCTTTAACCTGGGCGGGGCCAACGACAACCTGGAAGAACTTAAAAAGGCAGACCCCCGCCGCATCCCGGGCGTAAAGGTTTTCATGGGCAGTAGTACGGGTAATTTACTGGTGGATGATGAAAAGGCCCTGGAAGGGATCTTTAGTCAGGTAAACCTGCCGGTGATCACCCACTGTGAGGAGGAGCAAACCATACGGGACAACCTGGCTCGCTTCCAGGCCGAATACGGAGCGGATATCCCCATCGCTTGCCATCCCCAAATCCGCAGCCGCGAAGCTTGCCTGGCTTCCTCCTCTCACGCGGTGGAGCTGGCGCAGCGTTTTGGCACCCGGCTCCACGTATTCCACATCAGCACGGCCGACGAGCTGGCCCTTTTTGCGGACAAAACACCCCTCCACGAGAAAAAAATAACCGCCGAAGCCTGCCTGCACCACCTCTGGTTTAACGACCAGGACTACGAGCGGAAAGGGACTTTCATCAAATGGAACCCCGCGGTAAAAACAGAAGCGGACCGCCAGGCTATTTTCCAGGCGGTGCTGGACGGCCGGATCGACGTGATCGCCACGGATCATGCCCCCCATACGCGCGAAGAAAAAAACCAGGTGTACACCAAGGCCCCCAGTGGTGGCCCCCTGGTGCAGCATGCCCTCCCGGCCATGATGGAATTTGTGCGCGATGGCAAAATGGAGATCACCACCCTGGTGGAGAAAATGTGCCATAACCCGGCCCTCCTCTTCGACATTGAGCAACGCGGTTTTATCCGCGAAGGCTATTATGCCGATCTGGTGCTGCTGGATCCCTCCCGGCCCTGGCGGGTGAAAGAAGACAATATCCTCGCGAAATGCGGCTGGTCGCCCTTTGAAGACACCACTTTCCGGGCCCGCATCAGTCATACCTTGGTCAATGGCGAAGTGGTGTACGAAAACGGCCGGGTACTGGACCGAACCCCGGGAAAAAGACTGAGCTTTGATCGTTAGCCGCCTCTCTCCTTTGGCCGCAGGCCTAATGCTGCTAAGCGCCCTGCTGGGCCTGCCGGGCTGCCGCAGCCAGGCCGAAGAACCCGCGCGCCCCGCCTGGCTGCTGCCCGAAGATAGCATGGTGATGATCCTCACCGATGTACACCTGGCAGAAGGCGCCCGCTCCGGCACCCGGGTGCTGGGCGATTCCCTCCACCGGCCCAGCGATTATTACAAAAAACTGTACGAAAAATACGGGATAGAGGCTGCCCGCTACGATAGCGTTTTTAGCTGGTACAGTGCCCATGCACCCCTTATGAATAAGCTGTATGCGCGCGTGCTGGAGCGGCTCAATCGCCTGGAAGCTCAGCAGCAGGCGCAGGGACAAAAGTCCTCGAAAGCGAAAGATCAGGAAGAGTGATCGGCCTGGTAGCAGCGGGCGGCATGGCGGAGGGTGTCTGCCAGGGGGCGAAATTGGAAATCGGGTCGTGTAGCCAGGAGTTTATCGCTGTGATAATAATGCACCTGGAGGGCGGTACGGGCCGTTTCCCGGGTCACCGAAGGTGCCGCCCCCGTAAACAAGCTCCGCAAGGCTTGGGCCCGCCAAACGAGGCCGGCTAGCCAGGGGCGCACCCGGATATGGGGAGTGCGTACCCCCAGCGCTTGCGCAATACCCTGGAAAACTTCCTGATAGCTGGCGTTGTGCCCCGCCACCAGATAGCGTTCTCCTTCCTGGGGGCCCTGGGCAAGCAGCCGGGCACTGCGGGCTACATCGCGGACGTCTACAAAGCCATTGACCCCCTGGCTGTAAAAGGGAAAGCCACTTGCCACCTGGCTAAAAAATTTGCCGCTGCCCTCCTGCCAAAAACCGGGACCGAGGATAATGCTGGGATTGAG
>CAJXMS010000268.1 GCA_913056475.1 uncultured Bacteroidota bacterium | reverse complement strand
AGCATCAGCGACTGGACAGCCTCTACGGCTTTAATTTCACCCCGCCCAAGGGAAAACTGGTAGAAAGCCTCCATTTGATGGGACTGAGTGGAAGAGCGGGTAAGCGCGCCGATAGCGGCCGGATACGGCTCTGGATTTACGAACTGAAAAACACCGGGGCGGTATTAAGACATCAACAGGACACCTTAATCAGCACCCAGTTTTCGGGCACCCTTACACTCTATGAACAACAGCCCTTAGAACCAAATAAGATCATCCTAGGCTCTCAAAGCAGAACGCACCAACTGATCTGGCAAATAGATAGTAATCTTCGGATCAATTTGCTAGAGGGAGATATAGACGCATCGGACACTACTGGTTTCGATAATTACCGGGCCCTGCGGGGCCAGGATACCGCCAAGTTGCTGGCGCAGGGCAGCCGCTATAGCCTAGCTACCGCTATGCGCACGTATGAGTACTTTGACCTGGAAGAAGAAGCCCAGCCCAAACGCTCCCTGCATCCCAACCCGGCGCGTGAGGTGGTTTACTGGGAGGCGCCTCTGGCAGAAGACCGGGAGGTCATTATTTCGAATGCAGCCGGCCAGGAACTGAGCCGTACTACGCTTAAAGCAGGGGCTAGGAAGCTGGAGCTCCCTGCCTTATCACAAGGATTGTATTGGATTAAAATAGGAGCACAACACTACCCCCTGCACGTACGGCGGCCGTGAGCAAGGCCTCCGCTAAAATAAAAAAGTGCTGCCCCCGGGGGAGGGGCCCCCTTCAATAGGGAAAATAGGTCTTAGGCATCTTCATACCTTTATGCCCTCGGCCAAAGCCGTAGCTACCTGCATATGACCCTGCTCATTTTTTATCTCCTTTTGGCGTTGGTGATCTCTTTTTTGTGCTCCTTAATGGAAGCGGTGATCCTCAGCGTAACGCCCAGCTATATTCAAACGAAGATGGCGGATCAAAAGCCCTGGGCCAAGCGGCTGTTCCAGTATAAATCCGATATAGACCGGCCGCTGGCCGCCATTCTATCCCTGAACACCATAGCTCACACCGTGGGAGCCGCTGGCGTAGGTGCACAAGCGGCTATTGTTTTTGACGACATATCCACCGGCGTAGTATCCGCCGTTTTAACCCTGCTTATCCTGGTTGTTTCCGAGCTCATTCCGAAAACCCTGGGCGCGAGCTATTGGAAACAAATGGCCCACTTCGTTACCATCTGCCTCCGCATTTTCCTGGTCTTGCTCTATCCTTTGATTTTGCTGAGCCAGGGCATCACCCAGCTGCTTCGCCCCGCTAAAGAACCTTCGGTAGAACGAAACGAGATAGTAGCCCTGGCGGACATTGGCCTGCAGGAAGGAGTGCTTACCCGGGAAGAGGCCACCGTACTGCGCAATACCATCAACCTCCGCAAGCTACATGTACGCGACATCATGACGCCCCGCATGGTTATGGTGGTGGCCCATCAAGATTTAAGTGTTCAGGAGTTTTTTGATCAGGATGCCTTTTACCGCTTCTCCCGCATCCCCGTGTACCGCGACAATAAGGACGACATCGTAGGCTTTGTGCACAAACACGATGTATTTACCCGCCTGGGCCGGCAGGAAACCGATGTTCCTCTACGAGATATCCTGCGCGAAATTCCCGTAGTGCCAGACGCCCAAACCCTGTACGGTCTCTACAGCTTCCTAACGGAGGAAAACAATCACCTGGCTTTGGTGGTGGAAGAGTTTGGGGGTACCGCCGGATTGGTAACCATGGAAGACCTCCTGGAAACCCTGCTGGGCATGGAGATTATGGATGAATACGACGATAAGGCCGATTTACGGGACTTCGCCCGGCGGCGCTGGAAAACCCGTGCCAAACGCCTGGGCATCTTTGCCGAAGAAGCTCAAGCCCCCCCCGATACCCCCAAAGATGGGGAGTAATCCGCCCTTATCGTCGGTATTTTCGCCGTAACTTAGACTTTCTATATGTGGTTATTAGCGCTCATTGGTTTTCCTAATGAACTACTGGGCCATGTTCACAGGAAGGCTTAATTTCGCGCCTTTCTCAAAAGACTAAAAATATATGAGTGAAGCCCTGCAACAAGGACACGTAAAACGCCAGGACGAGGACGGCATAGCCACCATCGAATTCTTTCATCCCTTGAGCAATTCTTTGCCTAGCCGGCTGCTGGCCCAACTGGCCCAAACGGTAAGCGAAGCTGGAAAGGATAACACCGTGAAAGCACTTTTACTCAAAGCAGCCGGCGAACGGGCCTTTTGTGCCGGGGCTTCCTTTGATGAATTGATCTCCATCCAAAACCTGGAAGAAGGTAAGCGTTTTTTTAGCGGTTTTGCCCAGGTGATCAATGCGATGCGTACCTGTCCTAAATTAATTGTAGCGCGGGTGCATGGAAAAGCCGTGGGAGGAGCGGTGGGCCTTGCCTCGGCTGCTGACTACAGCCTGGCCACCCAGCACGCCGCTGTGAAGTTGAGCGAGCTCGCCGTGGGCATAGGTCCCTTTGTGGTAGGGCCTGCCGTAGAGCGCAAAATAGGGCTAAGTGGAATGAGTGAACTGGCCATAAATGCCTCCGAGTGGCGCAGTGCCCAATGGGCTCACCAAAAAGGTCTTTACAACGATCTCTACGAAACCACAGAAGCCCTCGATGAAGGGGTAAATACGCTCCTGGAAAGATTAAAAGGATATAACCCGGCCGCTATGGCTGAGCTCAAGAAGGTGTTTTGGCAAGGGACCGAGCATTGGGACGAGCTCCTGGCCGAAAGGGCCCGAGTGAGCGGAGAGCTCGTTCTGTCTCGCTTTACCCGGGAAGCCATTGAAAAATTCAAGAAAAAATAACCCCAACCCCCTCTTAACATGAAAAATTGTACACAGCCGCTGATGCTGGCGCTATTTCTTTTGGCCGGAGGCCTAAAAGCAAGCCATGGTGAATCCCCGAAAGCAGAAAACCCGCCAAAACAAAGGACCAGCCACCCCAAAGCCCTTCCCGGAGATAGCACGGAAGGAAGCTGGAAAACCGGAGGTAACCTGGGCATTACGGCCAACCAAGCCGGCTATAGCTACTGGCAGGCCGGTGGTATCAATTCCTTTTCGGCCAACGGCTTGTTTGATGTTTTTGCGCATTACGATAACAAGGACTGGAGCTGGAAAAACCGCCTTACACTAGGCTATGGGGTAAGTTTCCAGGACACGCTTTTTACCAAA
>CAJXMS010000267.1 GCA_913056475.1 uncultured Bacteroidota bacterium | reverse complement strand
GAAAGGTGGGATCGAGCACATCCATATAAATAGCCACGAATACAGCAAAAGCGGTTATTCCTACGAAGGCGGTGCGCATACCGATCTTGAAGAAGTTGAAAAACTCGTCGTACATAGTATCCGAAGACTCGTTTCGGTACTTAAGGATGGCGCCGCGCACCGTGAAGAAAAGAATGAAAGCGTTGAGGGCACGTAGCCAATAGACATGCCCCAGCCCCAGGGCGCGCATTAACAGAAAATAGCCAATGAGGGCCGCGGCCAAAAGTACGCCGTAACGGTTGGGAATTTTTCGCCAGTATTTGTCAAATTTACTCATGGTTTGGAGGGTTTTGCTAATAGTTTAAAATAGTCTTCTAATATTGTTTGCGCCGCTTGGCGGCTTTCTTGTCCGGGCCAGGCCGGTCTTTTGGGGCTACCTGCTTCACGGATATACAGGCTGTCATCATGGGCCAATGCCTTTAGCATGGCCCCAGCAATGGTAAAATTGGTCTGCCAGGTAGCTTCGGGGTGCCAGGCCAGCGGTGCATTTTGTGAAGCATTGATAACGAACACACTGTCACTTTGTTTTACCTCGGGACCTGGCGTCCAATGCACAAAGGCTCTTTGCTGGCTCGGGTGGAGAATGATCTGGGGCCGCAGGGGGAGGGAATCCCATCCGGGCGGTACGTCTTTGAGCCGGTAGATCTCCATGGGCGCTTTGCTGCGCGGGTCCCGGTGGTAGGAAAAGCTCCTTACGTTATTAAAATACAGGCGTTTATCGCTGGTGGTGCGGGCCCTTGGCGTGCTTAAGTCCATGGAAGCAGGGCCCGGGGGGAATAGGAAAGCCAGTCCCAGTAGACCTAGAAAGATCAGGAGAAACCACCGCAAGGGAGCCGGCCAGCGCCGCCAAAAACTCAGGCCTTTTCGCATAAAAGCTTAACCCGGCTGCCCCGGGGAAGTTTTTGCGGCCTTAACCGTCTTTCATCAATTTACGGTATTTGATGCGCTTGGGCTCCACATCGCCCAGGCGCTTACGCTTGTTTTCCTCGTATTCGCTGAAGCTACCTTCAAAGTACTTCACCTCGGAATTGCCCTCAAAGGCCAGAATATGGGTGCAGATCCGGTCCAGAAACCAGCGGTCGTGACTGATGACCACCGCGCAGCCGGCAAAGTTTTCCAGGGCTTCTTCCAGGGCACGGAGGGTATTTACGTCCAGGTCGTTGGTGGGCTCGTCCAGTAGGAGCACATTCCCCCCTTGCTTCAGGGCCATGGCCAGGTGGAGGCGGTTGCGCTCCCCGCCGGAGAGGGCTTCCACTTTCTTATTTTGGTCGCTCCCGGCGAAATTGAAACGGCTAAGGTAGGCGCGGGCATTGATGCGTCTATCCCCCAGAAGCACCTCTTCTTCGCCCTGGCCTATGATTTCGTAAATCGTTTTTTCCGGCTTAAGGTCTTCGTGGCTTTGATCCACATAAGAGAGCTTTACGGTTTCGCCCACGTTAAATTCACCTCCATCGGGTTCTTCCAGGCCCATAATCATGCGGAAGATGGTGGTTTTACCGGCGCCATTGGGCCCTATGACCCCCACAATGCCGGCGGGCGGGAGTTTAAAGTTAAGGTCTTCGTAAAGCAGTTTGTCCCCGTAGGCCTTTTTTACGCCCTGGGCCTCTATCACTTCGTTGCCCAGCCGGGGCCCACTGGGGATGTATATCTCCAGGCGGGCTTCTTGCTCTTTTTGTTCCTGCTGGAGCATGCTTTGATAGTTGTTAAGGCGGGCTTTGCTTTTGCTTTGACGGCCCTTGGGGCTCATGCGCACCCATTCCAGTTCGCGCTCGAGCGTTTTTTTACGTTTACTGGCTTGCTTTTCTTCTTGGTCCAGACGTTTCGATTTTTGGTCCAGCCAGCTGCTGTAATTGCCGCGCCAGGGAATGCCCTGTCCGCGGTCCAGCTCCAGGATCCAGCCCGCCACATTGTCCAGAAAGTAGCGGTCGTGCGTGACGGCGATCACCGTGCCCTTGTATTGCTGGAGGTGTTGCTCGAGCCACAGGACCGATTCGGCGTCGAGGTGGTTGGTGGGCTCATCCAGCAGCAGGATATCCGGTTGCTGGATAAGCAAGCGGCAGAGCGCCACCCGGCGGCGCTCCCCTCCGGAAAGCACGGATACCGGCTTATCGCCCTCCGGACAGCGCAGGGCGTCCATGGCCCGCTCCAGCGTACTGTCCAGTTCCCAGGCATTTACCGCGTCTATCCGGTCCTGCAGCTCTGCCTGGCGGATCATCAGCTTTTCCATTTTATCGGCATCTTCGTACACCTCTGGTTTGCCAAAGTCGTCGTTAATGCGATTGTACTCTTCCAGCAGGGCCACCGTTTCTGCGGCGCCCTCCCGGACGGTTTCCATCACCGTTTTTTCTTCGTCCAGGCCAGGTTCCTGTTCCAGATATCCCACGCTGTAACCGGGCGAAAAGGCCACATCGCCCTGGTAATTTTTTTCTACCCCGGCAATGATCTTCAGCAGGGTACTTTTGCCGCTGCCATTGAGCCCCAGGATACCGATCTTGGCCCCGTAAAAAAAGCTCAAATAGATGTCTTTAAGTACCGTTTTATTGGTCTGCGAGAAGGTTTTGCTCACGCCACTCATGGAGAAGATCACTTTCTTATCATCACTCATAGGATCTGTTTTTAGGGGTTACGCTGTGGGTTTATTTATTTTAGGCCTACCGGCCAAAAGTGGTTCTACGCCCCGGGGAAGAACTCGCTTTTAGCCTGCCATGCTGCTTGGGGCCGCTATTTACATCTCGTGGGGCTGCCGTACATTTGGCCGACAGGCCTAACAAGAGGTCCCGGCAAAGGATGGCAAAGGTAAAGGACTACAAACGATGGGGAGCGCTGCTTGCGGCGGCTTTTTTTGCCTTGCCGATGCTGGGGCAGCAAAAGCTGACCGGCTGGGTGATAGATCAGGAAAGTAAGAAGACCCTGAAAGGGGTTCACGCGGTGAATAAGCGGACGCTGAAGGGCACGGTTACCGGGCCGGAGGGCTATTTTGAACTGCGTCTTTCGCGCGGGGACACCATCGTGTTTTCGAATATCGCCTACAAGTATTATTACTTCGTGTATAAAGACAGTGCTACGGCGCTGGAGGAGGTGGTTGTGCCCCTGGAAGAGCAAAATTATTTGCTGGAGGAGGTAAGTGTTTTTGCGTATAAGCTTACCAGCAATAAGCCCCGGGAAGTGGAGCTCCAAAAGCCGCGCC
>CAJXMS010000266.1 GCA_913056475.1 uncultured Bacteroidota bacterium | reverse complement strand
GGCTCCGGCGTTTTTTGCGGTAGTAATTGAGCCCCCAGCCTACTATCACCAAACCTACGAAAGGCCAGAAATAGCTGGTGCGCTCGCCTTCGCCGCTTACCAGCGTAAAAACCCTTTCATAGCGGATCCGGTCCAGGAGGCTATCCGCATACCCGTCGTAGCTCATCCAGATAAAGACGGGCTTACCCACGATGTGATCGGCGGGAACATAGCCCCAGAAGCGGGAATCATCAGAGCTATGGCGGTTATCGCCCATCATGAAATAATAGTCCTGCTCAAAGGTGTAGCTATCGGCTGGTTGTCCGTCCAGCAAGTAGCCGCCCTCCGCCTGGCGTTGCAGACTATGCCCTTCGTAGGCGGTTATGAGGCGATGAAATTTGTAGAAATGATCCTCGTTGAGGGCTACCGTCATCCCTTCCCGGGGGATCAGGAGGGGGCCATAATTATCGCGCGACCATTGGTATACCAAGCTATCGGTATGGTGGGGGTTGGGGAATACGGGGTTGGCTTGATTGGGTTCGTAGCGGTAGGGCTCCACCCGGTTTACGTTGGGCAGTTGGGCCAGGGCCTGGACTTGATCTAGGGGAATGTCCATTAAATACAGGTCGGGGCTCATTTGGCCAGCGGCCGTATTCCCCATCCGGCGCTGCTTAACAGCTTGCGCCAGGTTAATATTGAATTCCTTTTTGAGTACTTCACGGCTCAGGTCTACACCGTTGGTTTGCACCAGATAGCTAAGCTGCGGGCGGGCTCGATCTGGCAGTTGATTGGGGGTGTTATTAATGTAGACCTCCCCCTTACGAATGGCCAGGGTATCTCCGGGCATCCCGATCACCCTTTTTACGTAATGCTCTCGCTTATCGATGGGGCGGAGCTCCCCCTCCATGTTAATGGGGCGAATATCTTCCGCCGGGTAATTAAACACCACCGGATCGTTTCGTTTTAAGGGATCCAGGGCGGGGAGCCGCAGATAAGGGAGCTGGGGGGCGTCCAGGTAAGAATTGATCATGGTGAAAGGGAGCCGGTTGTGCACCAGCGGCACCGCAAAGGGGGTAAGGGGCATGCGTACGCCGTACTCTATTTTGCTCACGAATAAAAAATCGCCCACCATGAGGGATTTTTCCATCGAGGGGGTAGGAATGGTAAAAGCTTCGAAAGTATAAGCGCGTATGATGCTGGCGGCCACTACGGCAAAGATGATGGAGGCCAGTAACTCGCTCACGTGTTTACGCATGTGCTTGATGTCTCGCCCCTGATAGTGCAGCTCCTCCGCATAGCTCAGGTAGGCCATGTAGAGGCCGGCGGTAAAAACGGTGATAAGGATGTTTTTTAGCGTACCAAGGCGGAAGACGTGGAGGAGCTCATAGAGGATAACGATCATCATCACATTGCCCACCCCGGGCAGAAGTACCAGGATGAGCCACCACCAGGGCCGCTCGATGACCCGGATCATGACGTAAACATTGTAAATGGGGAGAAGGGCTTCCCAGGGCTGGCGGCCGGCGGCTACCAAATAACGATAGCTGATAAGCCCGAAAAAGAAAAAATAGCCGAGGAAGAATAAAAGGGTTTCGAGAAGCGTCATGGGCAGGGGTCAGATGTTGATTACGTCTTTCATGGTAAATACGCCTTTTCGCGTTGCGATGTACTCGGCGGCTAAGACCGACCCCAGGGCAAAACCCTGCCGATTGTGGGCCTGGTGTTCTATTTGCAGGCTATCTATGGCGCTATCGTAGCGCACCTGGTGGGTACCGGGAACATCGGCTTCGCGGTGAGCTGCTATGGGCAGGTGTCCTGGGGGCGGGCTTTGCGGTCCTTCCACCAGGGACCAGTTCTGGTAGTGGTCCAGGTGCTGGAGGGCTTGCTGGGCCAGCTGAATGGCCGTGCCACTGGGAGCATCTTTTTTTTGGAGGTGGTGGGTTTCGCTTATCGCGGGCTTGTACTGCGGGTAGGGGGCCAGCAAGGCGGCGAGTCGTTCGTTTAGGGCAAAGAAGAGATTAACGCCCAGGCTAAAGTTGGACGCACAAAGCAGGCTACCGCCTTTCTGCCGGGTTTCTTCCGCCAGGGTTTCGTACTGATCGTACCAGCCGGTGGTGCCCACGGCTACCGGGACACCTAAGGCCAGGCAGCTGCGGATGTTATCGACGGCCGCTGCCGCGTGGGTAAATTCGATGGCTGCGTGCGCCTGGGCCAGCTGCTCCTGGTTTATGCCTTCGCTGGTAAACCGGCCGCAAATCTCGTGCTCACGCATTTGGGCCACTTTTTCTATTTCGCGGCCCATTTTTCCGTAGCCGATGATGGCAATTTTCATGGAAAGCCTATTTGTAAATTAAATCCAATGGCGCCGCCGGACGGCATCCGCCAAGCCGCGGGTTCCAAACGTAAGGATAAATTCTTATTTACGTTGAAATCATAGAGATGGGCATCCACGTGCGCATCGAGTATATTCAGGGCATACACCGCTACCCCTATGATAATGGAAAGATCGCGCCACTGCCGGTAGGTATCCTGCAGCTCGATGAGCTGCGCGGGGTCGGTGTAAATGCCCACGTAGGGGTCTACGGTAGTACTATCGCCATCGGTGCGGTCCAAAAAGGCCTGGAGGAACTCTTGGTACTGCCGGTTATTATCCACCGCAAAATAAACACAAGCGCCTATCCCTCCGTAGATAATGGGGATTTTCCAGTGCTTTTTATTGTACCATTGACCTGCCCCCGGTAGTGCAGCGGAAAGCAAGGTGGCCTTTTTCACTGAATGCGGCTGCAAGGAATCGGGAAGGGGTTTTAGGCTATCTGAAGCGCTTTGTTGCTGTCCGCAAAGGGTAAAAGAAAGCAATAGCCCCAGCAAAATAAGGCAGCGACCGGCGCGAAGGGGACCTGGGCAGGGCGACTTCAAGCTACTGATCGCGCAAACTTTTAAAAAGGCGCTTAAGTTCCCGGTCACTTTCAAAGGATATCACGATTTTCCCTTTCCCGCGCTTACTGCGCTTGAGGTCTACCGGGGCTTCCAGCCCCTGGGCCAGTTCATCCCGCATTTTTTGGTATTCCTGGGGTAGTTCGGGCGATGAGGCGGCCTTGGATTTTTGTTTTTTCCCTTCTTTGGCTTTCCGCACCGCTTCTTCCGTTTGGCGAACGCTCCATTCGCGCGCTATGGCTTTTTGGTAGAGCTCGAGTTGGGTTTCTTCTTCCTCGACATTTACCAAGGCGCGGGCATGGCCCATGCTGATCATTTT
>CAJXMS010000265.1 GCA_913056475.1 uncultured Bacteroidota bacterium | reverse complement strand
GTGGTGGATCAGTTTCCCCATACGGCCCATGTAGAGGCGGTAGCGCTCTTCGAACGGGGATAGGCGGTCGCTGGCGCTCCCCGGGTTTTTAGCACTCGGCCAGTCGGTGGGACAGGCCGAAGGGCACAAAGAGCGGTAATAAAACCGCGCGAGGCCGCCCGCCCCGGCTGGGAAGGACAACTCCTCCAGGTGCTTCCAAAAAGCAGGCCGGGAGCCGGGATTATCAATGCTCGGCGGAGGGTTTTATAAACTACTCCGTCTTTTCTTTCGCCGGGGAAGAAACCCGGCTGCGCAGGGCGGCTTCCAGCGCGTCCAGTTGCTGGCTGCGAAGGCTTAGCTGCTGGTACTTCCCGTAATAGATATCCAACTCGGATTTGGCGCTGTAGGGATTGCGCTTGAGTCGCTTAATTTGGCGGTAGGGAATGCGATGCCTGGGGCCAAGCCAGCGATAGAGGACCAATTCCTTCTCCGAAAGGACCGCATTCTTATAGGCGCTTGCCATCATTGCGGCACCACCTAAAAAGCCGCCGAGGGTAAAGAAGGAAACGAAGCCCTCCCAATAAAAATAGGCAACCCAATAGGCCACTAAAAGCAGGCCAAAGGCGAGGACCAACCATCGTAAACGCTTGCGCTGATTTTCGAAGAGGGGGAACTCCATGGTTTATTAGTTTAATAACTTCAAATTTACAAAAGGCCCGAAAAACACCCTTTGAACCCGGCGGCGGACAAAAGTGGGCTTTGTGCTACATTTGTGGGCCCCGTAAGTAATACGAAGCGCTACTTGGTTGCTCTGTCCGGTGGGACCCGTCGCCTTCGACGGCGCTTAAACCCTAGAAAAAATCCCGATATGAAGCGAAATATTGTTTTAGGTCTGCTATTACTTTTGGCCGGTGAGGCCCAGGCGCACAAAGGCATGTGGCTGCCTTCCCTGCTCAAGCAAGTGGTGTATGAAGATATGCGCAGCAAGGGGCTGCAGCTTACGGCGGAGGATATTTATAGTGTAAACCAGTCGTCCATCAAAGACGCTATCATACACTTTAACGGCGGCTGTACGGCCAGCCTAATTAGCGAGAAAGGCCTGTTGCTGACCAATCACCACTGTGGGTATAGTATGATCCAAAATCATAGTTCGCTGGAGAACAATTACCTGGAAGAAGGCTACTGGGCCGAAAAGCCGGCGGATGAGCTCACCAATCCGGGCGTAACGGCTTCCCGCGTGGCTTATCTTCGTGATGTAACCAATCAGGTGCGGAATGCCTTGCCCGATAGTGTGGAAATTCAGCAGGCCGGGCGCCTCCGCCGGCAGGCTTTTCAAAAGGTATTAGCGCAGGTGGAAAACCCCCAAGCGTATAAGCTGAGCATCGAACCTTTCTTTTTTGGCAACCAGTTTATCCTGGTGGCCAAGGAACAATTCCAGGACATCCGCCTGGTAGGCGCACCGCCCTCCAGCATCGGGAAGTTTGGGGCCGATACGGACAACTGGATGTGGCCGCGGCATACCGGCGATTTTTCCCTTTTCCGGATTTACGTAGGTCCGGATAATAAACCGGCTCCTATAGCGGAGGATAACCGGCCTTACCAGCCCCTTAAGCATTTGAAGATCAACATTGGCGGCATCGAGCCAGGCGATTTCACCATGGTGTACGGTTTCCCGGGTTCCACCCGCGCCTACTTGCCGGCTGCGGAAGTACAAAATGTCAAGACCGTCTACAACCCCCAGCGGATCGCCATTCGCGACCGCATTCTGGAGATCCTGGACGCTAAGATGCGGCAAAACGAAGCCGCCCGGTTGCAATATGCCAGCAAGTATGCCCGCATCAGCAATAGCTGGAAGCGCTGGCAAGGGGAAATAAAAGGACTTAACCGAACGGATGCCGTACAGCGCATCCGGCAGCGGGAAAAGGCTTTTGCCCAGCAAGTAAAAGAAAAACCGGAGCTGAAAGCCTACAAAAATGTGGTGGACAAGCTCATCGTGGCCTATGAAGACCGTCTGGCGGTAAACCTGGACCATTACTACTATTTGGAAATAGGTTATTATGGCATCGAAATGATGCGGCACTTGCTGGGATACCGCGAATTGGTAAGCCTCTACCAAAACGGGCAAGACAGTGCGCTGGCCGCCGCGGCTGCCCAAAAAGCGGATGGCCTGGCCAAGTTTTATCGCGATTACGATCCCGCCCTGGATGAACAGGTGGCGCAGGCGGTGCTGCCCCTTTATCTGGACAGCGTGCGGCGCGACCCCACGCCCGAGCTGGTGGCCAACTGGCAGGAAAAAGATGACGCCGACCGGCGCAAGGAAATTGCCAAGATGTACCGTAAACTTCCGTTGCTACCGGGCGAGGAATGGCGCCAGCGCCTGCGGGAGAAACCGCAAAAGGCCATGAAAGACCTGAGCAAAAGCACGGCTTATCAGCTTTCCGTAAACATGCTCCGGCATTATCTGAACGTGGTCCGGCCTCTGCGTAGGGAAAAGCAAGAGCAGATCGACTATCTCCAGGCTCTATACGTAGAAGGCTTGCAGAAGGCTTTTCCCGAAAAGGCCTACTTTCCGGATGGCAACAGTACCCTGAGAGTGGCCTACGGGAAAGTCAAGGGATACCCCGCCAAAGATGCGGTGCATTATCTGCCTCAGACCTACTTAAGTGGGGTGATGGCCAAGTACAAGCCCGGGGATTACGAATTTGATGTGCCGGCCAAATTAAGGACGCTTTATCAGTCTAAGGATTTTGGCCCGTATGGAGCGGATGGCCGCATGCCGGTTTGCTTTGTGGCCACCAACCATACCACCGGGGGCAATTCGGGAAGCCCGGTGCTCAATGCTCGCGGGGAGTTGATCGGGCTCAATTTTGACCGGGCCTGGGAAGGGGTGATGAGTGACCTCTTCTTTGAGGAAAGAATTTGCCGGAACATCAGCGTGGACCTGCGTTACGTGCTTTTTATCGTCGATAAATTTGCCGGGGCCCAGCGCCTGATCGAGGAGGTGGAACTGGTTCAAGAGCGTCCGGAAACGGCGGCTCAGAGGTGGGCGTCGTCACACGGGGCTCGGAGCGGGGGTAGACGCGTCATCACAGCCGCCATCGGGGCTATGGGGCGGTGGGGTTTGTACCTTACCGCATCGTCGCGCGGTCGGCCGCCGATCACCCGCCCGACCCGACGATCCACTCCGTCGGATACTCCGTGAGGTTCTCGTGGCCGTCCTCGGTGACGACGACGAGGTCCTCGATCCGGACGCCGCCGACCTCGGGGTCGTACAG
>CAJXMS010000264.1 GCA_913056475.1 uncultured Bacteroidota bacterium | reverse complement strand
GCAGGGCAAACTCTCCCCGGCCCAGGAACTGTTTGTTTTGCCAGCCTTCCACGTCGTTGTACACCGCCATGCGCGGGAAAAACTGGGCGATAGTAAAAATGGTATTGCCCGTTTCGGGGAAGGTCTCATATCCGGACCGGCCGCCTATTTCCATGCGGTTATTGATATTGTAATGCCAGTCCAGGCTAAAGCTTACACTATCGCCACTTTGGAGGGGCTCCGCCAGATTGATGCGCATCATGGTATAATTAATCGTGTGCGAAAGTTTGGCGCCCTCCGCATCTTTCACCTGGTCTATTTTAAAACCGCCATCGAAGTCATAAAAAAGGTCTTCTAACTGGCGGTAACGCATTTTTTGCCGAATGTTGCCTTTCCGGATTTGCCGGGTAAGCCCCTGAGGGTCTCGCATGTTTTGGTCTAGCTGTACCCACAGGTAGTCCAGCGCTTCGGGGGCATTGTTGATATAGGTAATGGTTTGCTGGCCCTGGATGGTTTTGGCCTCTTCATCCAGGCTTATTTCCATTTGATAATTGGCTTGCTGCTGGTAGTAAAAAGCCCCCGGCGCCCCCCCGCCGGTCCGGTACATATTGGGGGTGGGGAGCTCTTCTTTGAGCTGCTTAAAGGCACTTTCATTGTAGGGCGTTTGGGCTTGAAGGAAGCCCGGCGCGAGCAAGCACGTTAGGATGGCATAAGCAAGTCTACACATAAAATAAGGGGTGTTTTGGGCCCGGGGGCCAAATGTAAATGAAATCCAGTAGAGGGCTTAAGCGCTCGTTTGTGGCTTGGGTTCGCGCGAAAGGAGCGCCTCCTCCAGGGCTTCTTTCAGGTCGGTAAAGCGGTAGGAAAAACCCGTTTGGGCTATTTTTTGGTGGGAGGCGCGATTGCTGGCCAGTACGGTTTGCGCCATTTCGCCCAGCCCCAGCTTGAGGGCCCAGCCCGGTACCGGTGGTAGCCAAAGCGGTTTTTTTAACACGGAGGCCACGGCTTCCGTGAGCTCTTTATTGGTGACATTGGCCGGGCCTACGGCGTTGTAAACGCCCTGCAGCGCTGATTTTTCAAGCGCATGGACAAACATGGCCGCCACATCCTGCAGGTGTATCCAGGGCATCCACTGCTTACCGCTGCCCAGCGGGGCGCCCAGGCCGTAGCGAATGGGCGCGGCGATTTGGGGCAGGGCTCCCCCGGTACCGCTCAGCACTATACCGATTCGGAGGATAACGGTACGCACGGATAAGGCCTCAAAGAGTTGGGCCTCTTGCTCCCATTTTTGACACACCAGGGAAAGAAAATCCTGCCCGGGCGGATCGTCTTCCTGGCGCAAAGCCTCCAGATCGTCGGCGTAATACCCTACGGCGGAAGCACTCACGAAGGTTTGCAGGGCTATTTGGTGGCGCTCTACTTCCTGCAGGAGCAAACGAATGGCGTCCGCACGGCTGCGTAGGATTTCGCTCTTGTAGGAAGGCGTCCAGCGTTTGGCAATGGGGGCCCCCGCCAAATTGATAATACCTTCCACCCCTTCAAAGGCTTCCGAAGCGGCTTCCATGCGGTCCAAATCCCAAAAAAATTCCGGCACCCCTTCCGCGTTCTTTTGCGGGTTCCGGCTTAAGCGTACCACCTGATGGCCCTGGGCCAAAAGCTGCCTGCTTACTTCTTTTCCTATCAAACCGGTGCCGCCGGTGATCAGTATTTTCATATTTGCTTACGGCCTTTATCCATAGCAACAATGATAACGGAAATTGTTTGATTGGACTCAGTCTAATAAACTCCGCGCTACCTATTCCCTTGCTCTACTCAGCCGCCTCTCTTGGATATGCTTTGTTAGCGCTTGCGGTGATGAGCTCCTTGCCCCGCCTGGGGTGCCCGAATAAATTGCTGAATTTGCCTTTTCCCCAATTGGTTCAAGGAGATGACATAAGTTCCGCGCGGTAGTTTTTGCAGCGGTATGGATAAAAAGTGCTGCGCTCCTGGTCCTGTCTCGCCTTTGTATTGGAACACAAGGCGTCCATTTTGATCGTGAATTTTTATTTCTACCGGCGCATGTGATTCAGCTTCGTATTCCAGCCGGATCTTTTCCTGGGCCGGGTTGGGATATATGACCATATGCATTCTTATAGGGGAAGCCTCTTGGCGCCCCAGAGTTCGCCCCGGGAGAAGGCGAACTTCAAATACCTCCTGGGTAGCGCTGCTCTGCGTACCCGTATTTTGGTTAAAGATATTGGCTGCATTACTGCGAATACCCCCTACGATATAGCCCAGCGTAAGCGTGTCTTGAAGGGGAAAAGAAAGCGTTGCGATATGACCATCTTCCGAAGCAGGCAGCCCCGGGGCCTTGTAGAAAACACTTCCGGCTCCTAGCAAGCCAGGCATAGTCGCCTCCATGGGTGTTTCTCGATAATTACCCTGGGGGTCTCTGCTCACAGCAGCAATGGTATTAACAAAAGGCACATTATTATCCTGTACGCGATGGCCATTCTGGTCAATGTAATATTGAGCTATGCCGCCAAAGATCAAATTGTGTATCGCTCCGGAAACGGTATCATAGATGGGCAGATGGGCAGCATGATAATGGTTAAAATACTGTCTAAAGCCGGGTATTTCCTTTACAGAGGAGCTATCTATGGCCACCGCATTTAGGTAAGGCAAGTCTGCCGTTCGCTTAAATACCCCGGAGAGGGCCGTGAAAGAAAGTTTTCCCTGCGGATCTAACTGGGGCAATACATTATAATCCCGCCGATGAAGTAGCTGGGCGTCCTTTAGAGCCGGCAGCCAGGTTACCTGAGGATTTAAAGGGGGGCCGGATAAGGTGAATTTTCTTACTGCATTGGTATATTGCTGCGTAAAACTTGGGCCATTCATGGGATTGTACCGCCCGTCAAAGCGGTGCCCCCCAATAAGGTAAAAGACGCCTTTTTTGTACTGCAAGCTTCCTCCCGTAACCGCAAAATCTGGCCCCGTCACTCGCTTAAAACAAGACCCTAAACTGCCCATTTGCCGAAACACGTAACGGTCGAGCGCTGCTAAGTCTATTATTACCAAGCCGGAAAAGGTGCGATGTGTGCCCGTAGCACCGGAGATACCATAACCCCCTACTAGGTATAATAGACTATCATGCTGATAGTATTCCATATTGGTAGACTTCAGCTGATCGTAAATCGGCGATGGAAGCCCCCCTAAGTCTACGTAGCGGGCGCTGTCTCGCTGCTTATCCACTACGATCAGCTGATCATTATGACCTTGAGCATCAAATGAAGCCCATG
>CAJXMS010000263.1 GCA_913056475.1 uncultured Bacteroidota bacterium | reverse complement strand
CAAACGAGATAAAAGGCCGTTTCCTTGGTTATAAGTGCTGCGTACCCTTACTTTGCCCTCACTTATCCAGAAAGACGGAGGGAATGGGCCCTGTGATGTCTTAGCAACCCGGACGGGCCGGGTGCTAATTCCCATCTTTATGGACTCTTAATCAGAGCTTAAAGAAAGATAAGGTAAGTTGGTCATCACGGCCTGCGCCTTAGAGCGGAATTTCTGGAGCTAGTAAGAAAGACGAACGCTACAAAAATTCTGTTCTTATCTATGAAAAAACCCTCAATTCACGAGCTGGCAAAAGAGCGCATCCTGGTGCTCGATGGTGCTATGGGCACGATGATCCAGCAGCACGATTTCTCCGAGGAAGAATACCGGGGCGAGCGATTTGCCGATTATGAGCATGCCCTCAAAGGCAATAATGACTTGCTCTCCCTCACCCAGCCAGACGCCATCCGCACCATCCACGAGCAGTACCTGGAGGCGGGAGCGGACATTACCGAAACCAATACTTTTAGTGGCACCCAGATCGCCATGGCTGATTATAAAATGGAGGAGCTGGTGCCGGAGCTCAATTACGAATCGGCCCGCCTGGCCCGGGAAGCAGCCGATAAACTGACCCAGCAAAACCCCGACAAGCCCCGGTACGTGGCGGGCTCCATGGGGCCTACCAATAAAACAGCCAGTCTCTCCCCGGATGTAAATAATCCGGGTTACCGGGCCATCGACTTTGAAGCGCTTAAAGAAAACTACCAGGAACAGGCCCGCCACCTGATCCGCGGCGGCGTAGACATGCTCCTGGTAGAAACCGTTTTTGACACCCTCAATGCCAAAGCGGCCCTTTTTGCCATTAGCGAGTTATTTGAAGAGCTGGGCCAAGAGTACCCGGTTATGCTCAGCGGCACCATTACCGATGCCAGCGGCCGCACCCTGTCCGGGCAAACGCCTGAGGCCTTCTGGTATTCCACCAAACATGCGCCCCTCTTCTCTGTGGGGCTCAATTGCGCCCTCGGGGCCGAACAACTTCGGCCGCACCTCCAGGCTATTTCCCGGGAAGCGGATATTTATACTTCTGCCCATCCCAACGCTGGGCTACCCAATGCCTTTGGGGAATACGAGCAAACCCCGGAGGAAATGGGGGGCCAGATTAAGGAATACCTGGATTTGGGACTCATCAATATCATCGGCGGCTGCTGTGGTACCACCCCTGAGCACATTAAGGTAATCGCCGATATGGCGGCGCAGTATCGCCCACGCGATGTACAAAAGGCGGTGGAATCCCCCTGAGAAAACCACCTGACGTACTCCCAGCCAAAGTGTAGCTCCCCCGCTGGGGTCGCTACCGATCATTAACATCCATATCATAAACCAACAACATGGAATTATCCGGATTAGAAGCACTGAAAATTGGACCGGGGTCCAACTTTGTTAATATAGGAGAACGCACCAATGTAACCGGTTCTAAGCGGTTTCTGCGCCTCATTAAAGAAGATAATTACGACGAAGCCCTGGAAGTAGCCCGCGACCAGGTAGAGGGCGGTGCACAGATCATCGATGTCAACATGGATGAGGGCATGCTCGATGGCCAGGAGGCCATGGTGAAGTTTCTCAACCTCATGGCCGCCGAGCCCGATATAGCCCGTATTCCCGTCATGGTAGACTCCTCCAAGTTTGAGATCATTGAAGCGGGCCTCAAATGCCTTCAGGGCAAGAGTATTGTAAACTCCATCAGCCTAAAAAACGGCGAGGAGGAGTTTATCCAGCAGGCCAAGCTGATCAAGCGCTACGGCGCCGCCACCGTGATCATGGCTTTTGATGAAGACGGCCAGGCCGATACCCTGGAGCGCCGCATCGAAATATGTAAGCGCTCCTATGACCTGATGGTGAGTGATAAAATAAATTTCCCCCAGGAAGATATCATCTTTGACCCCAATATCTTCCCGGTGGGCACCGGTATAGAAGAGCACCGCCGCAATGCCGTCGATTTCTTTGAAGCCACCAAGTGGATTAAAGAAAACCTGCCCGGGGCCAAGGTTAGCGGCGGGGTGAGCAACGTGAGCTTTAGTTTCCGTGGCAACCAACCCGTGCGAGAAGCCATGCACGCCTCTTTTCTCTACCACGCCATCCAAAACGGCATGGATATGGGCATCGTAAACCCCACCATGCTGGAGGTGTACGAGGAAATCCCCAAAGATCTCCTCGAACATGTAGAAGATGTGCTCCTGGACCGGCGGGATGATGCCACCGAACGCTTGCTGGATTTTGCCGAAAACGTTAAAGGCAAGGGCAAAACCAAGGAAAAAGATACCGCCTGGCGCGAGCAAGAGGTGTCTAAGCGCATCGAGCACGCCCTGGTAAAAGGCATCCTGGACCACATCGAAGACGATGCGGAAGAGGCCCGGGCCGATTACGAACAAACGCTGGAAGTGATCGAAGGGCCCCTCATGGACGGTATGAACGTGGTGGGCGACCTCTTTGGCGCCGGGAAAATGTTCCTCCCACAGGTAGTGAAATCCGCCCGGGTAATGAAAAAGGCGGTGGCCTATCTCCAGCCTTATTTGGAGGCGGAAAAAGCCAATAATCCCAGCAGCCAGAAAAAAGGGAAAGTGCTCCTGGCTACCGTGAAAGGCGATGTGCACGACATAGGTAAAAACATCGTGGCCGTGGTGCTGGCCTGCAACAACTTTGACATTGTAGACCTGGGCGTGATGGTGCCCCCCGAAAAGATCTTAAAAACCGCCCGGGAGGAAGAGGTAGATGCCATCGGCTTAAGTGGCCTCATTACCCCTTCGCTGGACGAAATGATCCATGTGGCGGAGGAAATGGAGCGCCAAAATTTTGAACTGCCCCTGCTGATTGGCGGGGCTACTACTTCGCGGGCTCATACGGCCGTGAAAATCTATCCTAAATATTCCGGTATTGCCGTGCATGTAAACGATGCCAGCCGGAGTGTTCCCGTAGCGCAAACGGTGGCCAATAAACAAGCCCGGCCCGAATACAAAGAAAAGCTGAGCGCTGAGTATACCAAACTCCGCGAAGGCTACCTTAAGCGCAGCAGCAGCAAAAAAATGGCCACCCTCGAAGAGGCGCGTCAAAACGGCTTGCAGCTGGACTTTCCCGCCGAAGCCCGCCCCAAACCCAAACAATTGGGCCCGCAGAAAATAGAAGACATCGATCTGCAAACGCTCCGCCAGTACATTGATTGGACCCCTTTCTTCCAAACCTGGCAACTTCACGGGAAATTCCCCAAGCTACTGGGCGATGAGAAAGT
>CAJXMS010000262.1 GCA_913056475.1 uncultured Bacteroidota bacterium | reverse complement strand
GCGGCGGCCCACTTTTTCCAGAGCGGAGCGCCTCCAGGCCTGGCAGGCCAGTGCGGGTAAGCCGGTTGTAGCTTTGCTACCGGGCAGTCGCCAGCAAGAAATAGCCACCATGCTACCGCTCATGCTGGCTGCGGTTAATCCCCAGGAGCAGGAGATCATCGTGGCCATGGCCCCTTCCCAAAACCGGGAATTTTACCAAAAAATAATCGGCGAGCAGCCCATTACCCTTTTAGCGTCAGCTACTTATGAACTGCTCGAAGTGGCGGATGCGGCGCTCGTTACCAGCGGCACCGCTACCCTGGAAACGGCCCTTTTCGGCGTCCCCCAGGTGGTTTGTTACCGCGGCAGCACCCTTAGTTACTGGATAGCCCGCCGGCTCGTGAAGGTTCCCTATATTTCCCTGGTCAATCTGGTGATGGACCGTGAAGTGGTTACCGAGCTCATCCAGCAGGACCTTAGCCCCGCCCGCCTTCGGCGGGAGTTGGAGTATTGTCTTTCGGCCTCCGGCCAAAAGTGGTTCCAGACCAGCTACCAGCAATTACGCCAGGAATTAGGAGGAGCGGGCGCCTCCCAAAAAGCGGCCCAAATCATTCACCAGGAAGCTACATCAGCGTGAAAAAGTTGTTTCTCATAGTACTGCTACTGGGCGCCGGAATGGTCACCGGGCAAAACGATAGGACGGTAAGGGTGCGGCTTTTTGCCCGTTACAACCTCAAACAAGTTAGCCTAAGCTTAGATACCAGCCGTTACTACGTCCTGGCCATGAACCAGGAAAACAGGCTCATTGATACCGTTTACGATGTATTTCCAGGCGATAGCCTTCGAACCTATTACCTTCGGCACGGCGTCCGCGGTATTCGGCTTTCTCGGGGCCCGGAGTATCTAGGTACCTATGAGCGGTTGCAGTTTCTTAGTAAAGATCCGCGGCGGCAGTTCCGCATCAGCAGCCACGGGCAAAACCGGTCTTACTTCGGCAATCTGCACTTTTGGGAAGAAGCCTCCGAATTGATGGTGGTCAATGAAGTGGCTCTGCCCCGCTACGTAGCGGCCGTAGTAGAAAGCGAAGCCGGCCACGTGGGCTTACCGGAGTTTTTTAAAGCGCAGGCAGTTTTGGCCCGTACCTATGCCATGCGCCGCCGAGACCGTTTCCAGGAGCAAGGGTATGATCTTACCGATGGGGTGAGCTCCCAGGTATATCGAAATAAGGCCCACTACACCTATGCGGCCCAAATAAATGCTGCGGTGGAAGCCACCCGTGATACCATTCTCCTTTTGGAAGAAGATGAGCCTATTCTGAGTGTTTTTCATGCCAATAGCGGCGGTTATACCCTCAACTCGGAAGATGTATGGTTAGAGCCCGTACCTTATCTCCGTTCCCGGTCCGATAGCTTTAGCGTAGGCGGCGATTCCTATCGCTGGGAGCGGCGCATTACCACGGAGCGTTTTTTCCGCTATTTTGCCGATAGGCTGGGAGTAAAAAATAACCTGGATTTACAAAAGGCCCTCCTCAATTTTGATCAAAGGGAACGGCGTAGCCACTTTCGCTACCAGGGCCGGTCCTTAAAGCTCACCGAGTTTCGGCGCGATTTTGGTCTGCGCTCTACCTACTTTCAAGTGGAAAAGGAGGGCGCCTACATCATCCTAAAAGGCTGGGGATACGGGCATGGCGTGGGCTTGTCCCAGGACGGGGCCATCGAAATGGCCCGCCAGGGCTATTCTTACCGGGCCATTCTGCGCTTTTATTACGCCGAGGTTAAACTGGGTACGATCGAACAGCTGCGCTCTTAACCTGCTACTCGGGGAAATTGCCTGGCCACAGCACTCGAAAATAAGCGCATGGGTTTCTTTGCGGAGGCTAATTTTGCCATTCATCGCCCCTTTTAAGTGGGGCCAAGTCATTGCTTTCTTCTTCGGTAAACAGCCGGCTCTTGATGACAAAGCGCTTGCCGTAGGGGATCTCAAGGGAGAAACTCGCCCCTCTTCCATCGCTCACATCCAGGGTGAGATGGGTATGTTGCCAGTAATCAAACTGATCGGCCGACATGAAAAAGTCGCAGCCGTGGATGGCGCCCAGCCAGACGTCAGAGGCGCCTACTTTAAAATCCCCCCGGGCAAAACACATCGGGCTGGAGCCATCACAGCATCCCCCGCTTTGGTGAAACATGAGCGGCCCGTGAACCGCCCGGATCTCGTCAATTAGCTCCTGGGCGGCCTTACTTACATCTATTCTAGGGTGTGGCATAGCGTTTAGGCTTTAATGCTAAAAATAATTCCCCGCTCCTTGGCCGGGAGCGGGGAGTTTATCAGGAACAGGCTTTTCTAAAAGAACCCCAGCTTATTTTTCTCGTAAGAAATAAGCATGTTTTTGTTTTGGCGGTAGTGGTTGAGCATCATCAGGTGTGTTTCTCGCCCAAAACCAGACTTTTTATAGCCGCCAAATGGCGCATGGGCCGGATAGGCATGATAGCAGTTTACCCATACACGGCCCGCTTTTATGGCCCGGGGAACTTGATAAAGTTCGTGGGCATCCCGGGTCCATACCCCGGCTCCTAAGCCGTAGAGGGTATCGTTGGCTATTTCAATCGCCTCCTCTACGGTCTTGAACGTGGTTACGGAGGTGACGGGCCCGAAGATTTCTTCTTGAAAAACGCGCATTTTATTGTGTCCTTTGAGGATGGTAGGCTCGATGTAGAAGCCATCTTCTTGTCCACTATTTAGTTGGGCTGCTTTTCCACCGGTTAGGATCTCGGCGCCTTCCTGCTTGCCAATGTCGATGTAGTTCAGGATTTTTTCCCATTGATCCTGCGAGGCCTGGGCCCCCATCATGACGTTCTTATCAAGGGGATTGCCCATTTTTATCTCCTGGGTACGTTGAATCACCCGTTCCATAAAGGCCTCGTAGATATCCTCTTGGACCAGTATGCGGCTGGGGCAGGTACACACCTCGCCTTGATTGAGCGCAAACATAACCGCGCCTTCCACGCACTTATCGAGAAATTCATCGTCTGCATCCATTACGGAGCTGAAAAATACATTGGGGGATTTTCCGCCCAGTTCCATGGTTACGGGATTGAGGTTTTCCGAAGCATATTGCATAATGAGGCGCCCCGTGGTGGTTTCTCCCGTGAAAGCCACCTTGTTTACCCGGGGCGATTGCGCCAGCGGTTTACCCGCTTCTGGCCCAAATCCGTTCACCACGTTGAGTACGCCTGCCGGGATCAAGTCCCCTATTATTTCCATAAGCACCATGATGGAGGCGGGGGTTTGTTCTGCCGGTTTTACTACCG
>CAJXMS010000261.1 GCA_913056475.1 uncultured Bacteroidota bacterium | reverse complement strand
CTGTGGTACAATGTGATTGGTTGTGGTCTGGTAGTGCTGACCGCGGTGCTTTTTCAGGCCCTGGGCTCAAGGCGGTAAGGGCTACAAGGGCTGGGTAGGCCCCTGCTCGTGCAGCACCAAGCTGGCCGAACTGTCGAAGCATTTTTTTGCCTTTCTTTGCTTATCGCCCTGGCCGCAAGGAAGCATCCCGGTCTGTAAAACCAAATTTTAATCTTAATTTAGTATCTGGATAGTGGTACAATCATAAAACGCTTTTGAAAGAGAAATTCATTTTAGATATCCTCCAGAGGTGGTAGCCCGCTGTTCTTTGGCCAAATAACTTATAAACTTAAAAATCGACCTTATGCGCCTATTAAAAAACGAGAGGAAAGCCTTTTTCCAGGCCTTCCTTATCCTGTTCCTCATTTGCTTCCAATCTAAGCCGGCAATGGGACAGGGGAAAACGCTTATCACCACCGGGGTGGGAGTCCCCGAATTCCTCAATGTGGGCTTAATGCATCAGTTTAAACAAATTCAATTGGGACTGACCTTGGGGACACTTCCCGGAGCGCGCAGGGAATATTACTTGTCTATCTCCGGCGATATTTATTGGCATTTTGCCGGGAAAGCCAAATTCACCAAACTTAAACCATGGTACGGAAAGTTTGGCCTAAACTGGTTGGGCTGGGAAGATGAAATTGAAAAAGGAAGGGACCTATATCTCAATACGCGCGTAGGAAGAGATTTTAATCTTTCCGAAAACTTTGGCATCAAATTCGACCTCGGGGCCATATATGCCCTTGAAAAAGTAAGAATAGTCAAGAAACCTTCCAGTTCGTACAACTTCTTTCAATCTGATGTCTGGCCCAGTCTTGGCTTAGGGCTATTCTACCGGCTCTAAAAAGGCTTTCATAATAAAAAAGGCTTCCTCAGAAGCCTGAGCAATCGTCTGCTCCGTACAGCCCCCGCTTACTGCAAGGCAATTTTATCGATCAGCAGCTTAAAATCTTGTTCTTGCTGGTTGCCTATGAGCAAGCCCACTTGCTCAAGATAATCCCCCCGAAAATCGCCTTTGTCCAGCTTACGGCCGCGGTAAACGGGATAGAAATCCGCAAGCGGCAGCACCACTTCTTGCCATTCCCCGGAGGTAACGAAATAATGGACGTAGGAATGAGCATCGCTGGCCTGGTGCTTAAGCCGGAACTGATAGCGATGGCCATCGCCCTTCAGGCGGATAACCACCGCGCTATGCTTGCCCACCGTTTGCCGGGGAAAGGTATAGCGCAAAGAAGAAAAGCCGCCGTTATTGGCCAGAGAGATATGCCCCTGAAACCGCCCGTGCCCTTCCGGGCTGAGGGCCAGCGTTCCGGCGGAGCGCCCGCCCATCACGCCGTCGTTCACCACGGTCCATCCGTTTAGCTCTGCCTGGGGCGAAAAGTCAAAAATAAGCGTAGCGGTCATAAGCGAAATAGGGATCAAAAACGAGAAAAGTAGGTTCATATAAAGCGTAAATGGTCGATAAACGGAGTATTAAATGAGGCAACCGTTAACTAAGTAATGCCAGGAAACATTGTTCAGCGGGCCTCTAAGGAGCAACGCGTTGAGCAGGGGAGGCGCTTAACCAAAAAGTGGCAAGCCTCCGGCCCCCCACCCCTTAGATCGCCCGTTTTCCGAAAGCTTTCGCCGGCGCACCGGGAATGGTAGCACCAGCTCCATCTCCCCCAAAAACGCCGCGATTCAGCCGTTCAAAAACCCAGGTTTAACCGTTTAAACACTAATCTTCCCAGGCAAAATCGCTACTAAGCGGCAGCTTCCCAAACTGGGCCTGGAGCGCCTCCGGCGGCACCGCAAGCTTGCGGGCTTTTAAATCGATCCAGGCGCCGTACACCTGCACCGTAGCACAGAGCGTTTCTCCTCGCCATATCTCGTGCCGAAAGCCAAAGCGGCTGTAATCGCGCCGCAGCGTATAAACCGCTGCATTCATACGCAGCTCATCGCCGTAGCGCAATTCCCGCCGGAAAGTGGCCTTCTCCTCAAAAAGCACCGGCCCCACCCCGTAAGCCGCTATATCGTTAGGGCGCAGCCCATGCGCCAGAAAGAGCTCGGAGCGCAGCTGGGCGGCAAAATCATAGTACACCGAATGCCGGAGATGCTGGTTGGGATCCAAATCGCTCCAGCGCGGATGCAGGGGTCGTTCAAAAGTTTCCATAAAAGTATAATCAGGGAGTTGGGTCCATTTAGCCGGTATCTCCTTTGGCCTCCCGGCCAAATGTACCCTACCGGGCTGGCCCCTATTTCGTTTTTTGTCGGGCGGTTACCGCAACCGGTCCATGCTGCGCACCAGAAGCTCATCACGCATGATGGCGCGATTGGCCAGCACCAGTAAGATCACCACCAGAATAGGCAGGAAAAAACCGTAACCCAAGGCTTCCGGACGGGCGGCAAACTGCTGGTACCAGTACCAACCCTGCCCGCCCAGCAGCAAAAAGTTGGCAATAATATTGAGGCGGCAAAGGACCACCTGGTTTTGACGGTTACGGTAACGGAAAAGCGCCACGCCACTAAGTAGGGCGCTAAGGGCGTAGCCTCCACCAAAGATGGGCAAACCGGACAAATAAAGCGCACCTTCCCTTCCGGTAAAAAGGGGCACTAAAAAAGCAACCACGGCAGAAGTAAGCAGCGCGGCCAAAAGATAAAGGGATTGGATTCTTTGGATCATAACAGAGAAGCAATGAGGGGGCAAAATTGCAATTTTTAAAGCAGTACCCCTTGCCCTTGACCAGATATTCGTAATATTGCACCAGCATTTCCGCTTCCGAGCCCTATTTTCGTCCAGGGTTCCCTGTTTCTTTAGCTTAATACCAAGACCCGATCGCTCACTTCTTTGAGTACTTCTTTTCGATACAGGTATCGCCCCTGCGATACCACCTCTTAACGCATATACCAACGTCTATCCATCCGTATCTATGTACGACATTAATCAGCTGAAGGCCAAAAAATTACCTGAATTAAAGGAAATTGCCGAGGCCTTGCAAATGAAACGGTTTAAATACCTTAAAAAACAGGATCTGATTTACAGCATCCTCGATCATCAGGCCGCTCATCCCAAAGCAGTGGCCCAGGCCGGCAGCGAGTCCAAGCCAGGCACATCCACCGATGCGGGCCCCCGTTCTACGCCCCCGGCAGCCGCTGAACAAAAAGATACCACGCCAACTCCCGCTGCGCAGCACAAGGGAAACGAGGGTGGCTCCGCCCCGAACCGCTCCGACAAGGAAAACGATAACCGGGGAAATAAGCCGCCCCAGGCCAAAGAGGGAGATAAG
>CAJXMS010000260.1 GCA_913056475.1 uncultured Bacteroidota bacterium | reverse complement strand
CTACGCCCTGCAGCTGAGCACCGGCTGCGATACCCTGCAAACCAGCGCCCGCATTGCTTACGAGCAGTGCGGCTGCCGCTTCCATGTGCCCAATGCCTTCTCGCCCAACGGCGACGGCCTTAACGAGCGTTTTGCCATCCGTTACGACTGCGACTCGGTACGCTTTCAAATGCAGATCCTCAACCGCTGGGGCGAGGTGATCTACACCCACGATGAAAACAGCCCCTTCTGGAACGGCCGCCACCAGGGCCAGGCCGCCCCCGAAGGCGTGTATCTCTACCGCCTGGTATTCCGCGGGAAGGGCAGAGATACCTACGTGGAAGAAGAACGCCACGGCAGCTTTGTCTTGATGCGGTGAGGGATTTATTCCACCGGGGCATTTTGCTCCAGCAGCCAAAAATCACCCGCCAGCAGGCCCAGTTTAAGCCAGTGATCATACGCCGCCTGAGGGCTTACCGGAGTCATATTCTGGCGGAGTTTTTCGCGGTCTTGCCACTGTTGGTTGAGCTTGAAGAAGCGGTAAAAAACAGTTTTTGACTTACGGCTTACCAGCTAAAAATGAGCTTTTACAAACCGCCCAGGCAAGGATAAGTTGCCACGGCAAGAACCCAAATGGCATCCGTCCCTCAAGCAAAGGCGCATTCAGCAGGGATGAAGGGGCTTTGGCTAAGTGAGGGAATGAATTACGGTATAATTTAATAAATTAGCCAGTGTTTAATCAAAATAAATCCTTATGAAAAGGGTAACTTACAGTAAGGGTAAAAACCCTAATTCCCTGATTCAGACAAGGGGGGGGGTTAAAACAATTTAAAGAAATGACCGATCCCTTTGCGCCGCCCGAAAACAACCTTTATCCCTCCTTAGCTGGTCACTGCTCTGATGGTCAAGGAACCTTAAAGATGGCGGGACCTCAGCCTCCCAGCGGCATTTCCTACCTGGCCTTTTGGTATGAAGCCGATCAGCAAGCCCTGGTGTATAAGTGGGCCCAAAGCAACGGCGCTCAGAACTACAAGCGGAGCAACGATAGCTCGCCTGAAGCAAACCTAATCCCGGAATACATTGACCGAGCTACTTTCCAGATGCCCAGTTTCCAGGAAAACCATGATATTATCATCTTTTCCAGTGCGGGGCAACTTATTCAAAGAAGTGACCTGCTCCATTTTAATCAGGACATAGCGGGCCTGAAAAAGGGAATGTACCTCCTCTCCATCCAAGGTGAAAATCAACCCAGCGTACAAAAACTGGTCTTGCAATGAAACCCATTCTCACGTTTCTGTTGACTTTAACCTGCTTCCTGGGGTGGGCCCAGCGCCCGCCCCAGGAATGGGCTTTTGGCCACGGCCAGGCCATGGACTTCAGCGGTGGGGGGAATCATCCCACTTTTTTTACGGTGCCCTGGCAGGCTAATTATGTTTTCTCAAACGGAACCGTGCTTGATCCCAACCACAGCAATATGCACGCCGACTCCAGTGGCGCCGTAGATGTTTATTTCCTAAACGGCGCCTATTACGATGGCAACCACAAACTGATCTGGCGCGATTCTGCTTATTTTCATTATCGTAAGTTAAGCTTCTTATCTGGTCATGAACCTTCATTTGAAAAAGAATTCTCCTGGTTTTTACCTTCAAATAATTCTTCCTGGTTTTGGCATGTTTATTTTACCAGAAATTGGATAAATTTTAGTGATTCTTTGAGCCATGCCGAATTGAGCTGCAAAATTTTTGTGAATAAAATTTTTATTAAAAATGGTCAACCTCGCGTTAGCCGCCATCTGACTTACCCTAATGTCAACCATCCACCTCAATCATACGCTGAAAATTATTACATCCGGGCTTTCATCGATCCCAACTCCGGGCTTCCGTTTGTAATGATGAGGAATTTCCAGGATACCACGGCAGGTAATCGTACGCCAGGTGGTTACATGGATGTTGTTTTGTTGGATTCGGTGAACCCCCGGCGAATGAATTACAGCTTACCGGCCGGAATGCACGAGTACGTATTTGGGACCTATCCCTCGGTCTTAAACCCCTCAACCTACTACCTTATCGAAGACAACCTGGAGGATCTCGATCTAAGCGAATACCGGAGGGTTACGAGCTATCTAAGAAAATATGTGGTTACCGGACCGGGGCAGGTGCTGCACTTCGGCCCCAAATGGCCTCTTATCGTGCCCCCCATTTCCCCCGTTAACAACCAAGAACGGGTGTGGGTGGTCTTGCAAGCGGAGATCAGCCCCTCCGGTCGCTACCTATTTGCCTACCTGAAAAGCCCAGCCGGCTACACCAGCTCGCAGCACCGGCTGGTGCGCTACGATCTGCTGGCCACCGATTCCGCCAGCTTTAAGCAGTCCGCCCATTCCATCCCCCTGCCCAGCAGCTATGCCAATGGTGCTGGAAAAGATAAGATCATTGATATGCAGTCAGCGCCCGATGGTAATATCTATCTCATTGCAGGCAAACTTACTTCAGGAAGCCTACAGGGCAGAGATATTACCTATCAATCTTGGATGGGGCGCATTACCCATCCCGATACCGCCGATCCTTATCACATCGGTGTCAATACCCAATACCGGAACTATCCTTCCGGGAAGCTCTTTGCCTCCTTCCCCAACCGCATGCCGGGTACCCTGCCCATGGGGCCCTTCGAGCAGCTCAGCTACTGCCCCGGAAACGTGCGCCTGCACTTCAACTACGCCGCCAGCACCGACAGCCTCTGGTGGAGCTTCGGCGATCCCTCGCTGGGCGCAGCCAATCACGATACCGCCACCCATCCGGTGATCCCCTACACCGAAGCTGGCGAATACCCCGTTTCCGTAGAGCTCTGGTGGAAGGGACAAAAGTGGCGCACCCTGCGCGATACCGTTCTTGTGCGGCCTGTCCCTACCCTGGACCTCCCCGGTGATACATCGCTGTGTCCCGGCGATACGCTCCGCCTGGACGCCCGCCAGGGCATCCCCGCCCAGTACCAATGGAATACCGGCAGCCAGGACTCTACCCTGGTGGTACGCCAGGAAGGCCTCTACCAGCTCACCATAAGCAATGCCTGCGATACGGTAAGCGATAGCCTCTACGTCCACTACGGACGGGAAATACAGCCCTACGCCCTTACCGATACCACCCTCTGCCAGGGCGATAGCCTCCTGCTGGGATCTGACCAGCCGGGCTTAAGCTACCGCTGGCAGGATGGTTCCCGCGACAGCACCTTCTGGGTACGCGAGCCGGGCAACTACGCCCTGCAGCTGAGCACCGGCTGCGATACCCTGCAAACCAGCGCCCGCATTGCTTACGAGCAGTGCGGCTGCC